>CAYTIZ010000267.1:0-3679 GCA_964437885.1 uncultured Enterobacteriaceae bacterium | reverse complement strand
AATAAATGCCTTGTATTTGGGGATTTGCAATCTCGCTGAACCCTGTATTTTGAGGCTACTTGGATATAGATATAACACACTGATTTACAAGGGAGAATAGTTTGGGTTCGTCAATTAATGCAGATATTGTCTTATATCGAAGACTACTAAGTCATGTTATTCCCTATTGGCGGGTTTTCTTATTATCTATCATCAGCATGATAGCTTTGGCGGCAACCGATCCAGCCATCCCGGCTTTAATGCAGCCATTGTTGAATGGTGCGTTTATTGAAAAAGATCCTGAAACAATAATGCTTATGCCGCTTCTGTTTATTGCTTTATTTGCGGTACGCGGAATTGCGGCTTATGTCAGCAACCTGTCTTTAAATTGGGTGGCAAATATGGTTATCATGGATTTACGACAGGCTATGTTTGGTCGAATGGTTGATTTCCCGACCCATTTTTTTGATCAGCATCGTTCTGGAAATTTGATGTCACGCTTTACTTATGATGTTACCCAGATAAAAGAAGCCTCAACTAATGCCATTTCAACGCTGGTTAGAGACTCATTATCGGTTATCGGATTACTTGGCTGGATGTTTTATATTGATTTGACACTGGCATTAATATGTCTGTGCGCGGCACCGGTCATAGCAATTATTGTTACGATTATTAAACGCAGGATACGTAAAATGAGCCGCAAGGTTCAGGGTACCATGGGAGATCTCCACCACGTGCTTGCGGAATGTTTTGATGCGCAAAAGGTCATCAAGCTTTATGGTGGTCAGGAAGTAGAGAAGCAGCGGTTTTTTAATACGATTAATGCGTATCGTCGTTATGCTATGAAATTTGTTCAGGCATCGGTAGCAACGGGTCCAGCGATACAAATGATCATTGCTTGTCTTCTCGCTATTATTATTTATGTTTCAACTCAGCAAGCAACATCAGGTAATTTACTGGTAGGTGATTTTGTTTCTTTCTTCGCCGCAATTGCAATGATAACCGGACCATTAAAACGCCTGGCCGGAGTTAATGAGCATATACAAAAAGGCTTAGCTGCATGTGAAAGTGTTTTTTCATTACTTGATACCGATGTTGAGCCCCAGTTAGGTAATAGAGAATTAGATAATGTAAAAGGTAAAATTGAGTTTCGTGACGTCTCGTATTCTTATGCGGAAGCTGAGACAGATGCTTTGCAAGCAATCTCATTCAGTATAGCGCCGGGAGAAACCATCGCGCTGGTTGGTGAATCCGGTAGTGGCAAAACAACCCTGGCTAATTTAGTCCCTCGATTTTATGAGCCTAAGTCAGGTTTAATATATTACGATGATGTAGATATAAACGAATTATCATTATTATCATTACGCAGCAACATTGCCTACGTTAGTCAGGATGTTGTGCTATTTAATGATACTGTAAGAAATAATATTGCCTATGGTGAATTGAAAGATGTTTCTGATAATGCAGTGTGGGCAGCAGCAGAAGCCGCATGTGCAACAGAGTTCATTAATGAATTGCCTGAAAAAATGTCAACGCTTATTGGTGAAGACGGTACTCGTCTTTCCGGCGGTCAACGACAACGGTTGGCTATCGCCAGAGCATTATTAAAAAATTCACCTTTATTAATTCTTGATGAAGCAACATCATCTCTCGATACACGTTCCGAAAGGCATATTCAATTAGCGTTAGAAAACGTAAAAAAAGGCCGCACTTGCTTAATTATTGCGCATCGATTATCTACTATAGAAAATGCAGATCGCATTGTTGTACTTGATAAGGGAAGGATTGTTGAACAAGGCAAGCATGATGAGTTATTAAAACTTCAAAATCATTATGCCAAATTACATCAAGTGCAGTTTAAGAACGGAAAGTGATGTATTTGTAAATCATATTCAAGGTTTACTCGGAGTCAAAGCAAACCATCGTGCTGTTAAAGCAAAGGGAGACAAACATGTTCTTCGTGAAATGGCGGCACCTTACTACTACCCATTCTGATATCGAAAAGGATGGTTTAAGCATAGATAATGGCTTTCTATGGGAAACATATTAAATGATATCAATAGCTTATGTAGGTCCGGCCCGAATGTAAAATGCAGATACGGAAGAAGCGTTATTAACATTATTGGCAGAAGAACGTGAGACAGACGACCTGCATTAAGTGGGGATATAGCGTAAAATTAAACCTATTAAGATGATAAAACGAGGTTAGACAATGAGCACATCAGCCCAGGATATTAAACAGGCCGCCCATCAATTAATCGATAGATTACCTGATGGCGCCAACTGGAAAGATATTATTTACGAACTATCGGTAATACAGGATATTGAAGATGGTTTAGCAGACAGTGATGCTGGACGTGTTACCGATAATGCGACGGTACGTAAGGAATTTGGCTTACCTGAATGAAAGTAAACTGGACGCAAAAAGGACGTCACCGTCTACAACAACTTTATGATCATATTGCTGAAGACCAGCCTGAAAATGCCTTACACTACATCGATAAAATAACCCGCCGGGTTGATTTGCTTGCGACACAACCACGTAGCGGGAAAACCGTAACAAAATACCAACGTGATGATATCCGGGAAATCTATGAAGGTCATTACCGCATTATCTATCGAATCCTGCCTGAGCAAATTGACATACTGACAGTGCGACATAGCGCACGATTACTCCCTGAAAAGTTAAGTGGACTTTAATGACATTAACCTCGACACGACGAGGTAGGAGCTGTTAGCTGTTCCTACCTGTTCCTACCTGTTCCCCCTGTTCGGGTCGGACCTACATAAGTAAATGATTTTGATGTATTATTAATTAAATAAGCTAGGGAATTAAGGCTTAGAAGTTCCATTTCACTATAAAAATGCACACTTTAAGGATGAAGTTGATGCCAAGAGCGAATCGCTATTTTTTACCCGGCCATATTTGGCATATTACCCATCGTTGTCATAAGAAAGAATTTTTACTTAAATTTTCCCGCGACCGCGACCGTTGGATGGCATGGTTGTTTGAGGCGAAAAAACGTTATGGTCTTTGTGTATTAAACTATGTTGTGACGTCAAACCATATTCATTTGTTAGTAAAAGACACAGGGGAACATGTTATTTCTAAAAGTTTGCAGTTGATTGCGGGACGAACTGCACAAGAATACAATCAACGTAAAAAACGAAAAGGAGCCTATTGAGAAGATCGTTATCATGCCACTATCGTTGCTTCAGATGAGCATTTACTAAAATGCCTTATTTATATTGATTTGAACATGGTTCGAGCAGGGATTGTCAAACATCCTTCATCATGGTCACAGGGCGGCTATCAAGAAATTCAGTGTCCGCCAAAACGCTATCGCATTATTGATATTCCAAGTTTACAATCACTCCTTAGTATTGATGATATACAAACTTTGCAACAACAACATCGACAATGGGTTGAAGATGAAATTAAATTGAACAATGCTTCACGTGATGTCCTCTGGACAGAAAGTCTAGCGGTCGGTAATGATGTATTTGTAAATCATATTCAAGGTTTACTTGGAGTCAAAGCAAACCATCGTGCTGTTAAAGCAAAGGGAGACAAACATGTTATTCGTGAAATTGTAATCCCCCATTAATAACCGAAGTTAAAAGTAGAGGTTAAGCCGCATTGAGTAATTGCCTAGGTGGTATCCCGCCAATTGCTGTATGCGGACGTTCATTATTGTAA
>CAYTIZ010000266.1:0-3683 GCA_964437885.1 uncultured Enterobacteriaceae bacterium | reverse complement strand
CTGTCCCAGATAATACATAAATTGTACTATCGAGGACAGCATGAGAAAGAGCAGGTTAAGTACGACTAGGCAACACAGACTCATCGAACATTTCGTTGCCGGAACAACGGCACGGTGTGCAGCTAACTTGCTCGGCGTTAATCGAAAGACAGCAGCCTATTATTATCATCGACTACGAGAAATAATTACGTTTAAGTTAGAAGAGAGTTCCGATGAAGTTTTCTTCGGTGAAATAGAAGTTGATGAATCTTATTTTGGAGGTACACGCAAAGGTAAACGTGGTCGGGGTGCAGCGGGTAAAGTCCCTGTATTTGGCCTTTTAAAGCGGGGAGGCAAGGTTTATACAAAAATTATTCCTGATGCTAAGAGTCAAACATTGATGCCTATTATTAAAGAAAAAGTAATACCTGATAGCATCGTTTATTCTGACTGTTGGCGTGGCTATAATGTGTTAGATGTTTCAGAGTTTAAACACTACCGAATTAATCATTCAAAGTTGTTTGCCGATAAAAAGAATCATATTAATGGAATAGAGAATTTTTGGAATCAGGCTAAGCGTCATATGCGTAAATTTAACGGTATTCCAAGAACACACTTTCATCTCTTTTTGAAAGAGTGTGAATGGCGTTTTAATAACCCAAAGCCACAAACACAATTACATCAATTGAAACAATGGGTTAAAGAGGAAATGGGCTAGTTATCTGGGACAGCCCCTTATTTAATTAAACCAACGACAAGATTCGAAGGAGAAGTTGGCGAACAAGCCACATTCTTTATTACTGATCCGAGTGGCAATGCACTTGAATTCAAATCATTCAAGGATCGTGACCAATTATTTGCTACGAGTTAATGTATAAACAGTGAATAAGAAAAGTGAAACAAGTTTGCCAGCAAAGCCTGTCGAGCCAGACATGTCTGAATGTTGTCAGCGAGCCTGTGAAAATTGTGTCTTCGTATATTACGAAAAGGCGCTTAAGCGATGGCAAAAAAAAGTTGATGATATAAGAAAGAAAGTAGTCTAGTTTTTTATTTTAACCAGCCAGTAAATTTTGATCTTTCCCATGCATTATCCATCCATGAAGTATCTGGTAAAGGTAGCTTCATTGCTTCATTAACGGTTAACCAACCCTGAAGGGAGTAAAAAATAAGAAGTTGAACCTTTACGTGTTAACCAGGTTATTTTCTTATTCTTTTCGCTAGTTAAAGCGACGTCTAGTGTTAAACGACAATCCTGCGTAACATAATCCAGAACTTGTTGATGCTTTCCCTCTTTCCATAATTGCGGTGCGACCGAGCCATCTATATCTTCCGGTTTGTTAATTCCAATCGATTTTGCTGCAGCATTAAGTCCGATAGCAAAACCTTTGCCGCAAAAGAAATGAAACATCATATCGATATGATTCAAGGCAAGTTCATGGCAATCATCAAGCCGCCCTGATTCTTCTGCAAGAATATCAAAATCAAAGCCAAGGCCATTATGTGTAACAACGGTATATCCTTGCTTAGTTTTTTCTATCAGGAAATCGACGAATTGTGATAAATCATCAACGCTCATTTTTTCAGCAGCATTGCCGTCTGGATTTTTAGAATAAAAAACTTCCGCTTTGTCTTTATCTTCACACCAGATTGCGGTGCAACTAATACCTAGTGGACGGTGATCATGTAGATCACCAAAATCCTCAGGGAGAATTTTAGCGGTTTCAATATCAAAGCCTAAAAACTTATGTAGCATAATTAAGCAGAGGGAAGTTTATTTAAGTTTATAAGCAAACAACTTGTTCTCGACCATCTGCGGTATAAAGATAAGGCCTTTCTTTATGAGGAACGCATGATCAGCACTACCTTGATTGAATTCGAGTAGTTTAGTTACGGTGCCTTTTGTATCTATATGAAAGAATCCGCCATTCATCCAATCGGTGACATAAAAACCAATCTCATCATTACCCTCAACGCCATCAAGGTTACCGATGGGGCTGCCATCACCAATAGAAGAAATATTTTTTGTTTTAAGTGAAATGCGTTTTAAATGTCCGGCTACCTCAGTGGTAAAGCCATCAGTCATTTTTCCCCAACAACCAACAATGATATCATCTTCGGTGAAATGTAAGCCATTGGGATTATCAAGCTCATCGGATTCAATCCAGATTTGAAAATCATCACCAGTAAGTTTATGGATGCGATTTAACATCATGTCCGATACATAAATATCACCATTATCTGCTGCGGCAACATCGTTTAGAAATTTTGCATCGTCTACTTTATATCTATTAAGAATACGTCCGTGATCAATATCGATTGCGACTAATTCATCAATGTCGGCGACATAAAGCGTACGTCCATGTTGTGCGAGTCCTTTAGGAGCATTGAGTCCAATCATCCATTTTTCATTAATAATTCGGCCATCCATAGAAACAATGGAGATGAAACCATTACCATCTTTATCATTTGGCCCTCCGTTGACATTAGAAACGTAGAGGTGATTTAGTTTTGGATCATAGACAACCGATTCAGGATTAGAAAGACCCTCTAATTCCCATATGAGTTCTAATTTTCCAGCATCAGCGCTAGCTGAAGTTATAAACAATAACGATGAGACTAAAGTGGTTAAGATAAGGTACATGCTACGATTAAACATAGGGTTAACTCTCCGTATATAGGTATTTTCGAGTGTAGTGTTTATTGCTTAATTAGAAAAGAATAAACGTTTTAATTCTTCCCCTGGATCTTCTGCTTTCATAAATGCTTCGCCGACAAGAAAAGCATTTACATTATTCTTGCGCATTAATTTAACGTCATCCTGCTCATGTATTCCGCTTTCGGTAACAACGGTACGATCAGGAAAAACATCGGTTAATAAGTTCAGTGTCGTATCCAGATCGGTTTCAAAGCTATGTAGATTTCGATTATTGATGCCTATTAATGGTGTGCGTAACATCATGCCACGTTCCAGTTCTTCACGATCATGTACTTCAACTAATACGTCTAAGCCGATCTCAGTGGATACACCAACCAGATCCTGCATCTGCATATCTGATAAGGCCGAAACTATAATCAAGATTGCATCAGCACCAATTACTTTGGCTTCGTACACTTGATAAGGGTCGATCATGAAATCTTTACGAATGATGGGTAATTCACAGGCAGCATGAGCTTGTTTTAGGTAATCATCTGATCCCTGAAAAAATTGAATATCGGTTAGAACAGATAAGCAGCAGGCACCAGCATCAGCATAACTGCTGGCAATGTCGGCGGGAATAAAATTTTCACGGATAATACCTTTACTCGGTGAGGCCTTTTTAATTTCGGCAATGACGCCCGGTTTTCCTGCTTCAATAGTGCCAAGTAACCGAGACGTAAATCCGCGTCTATCGGCACTATTATCCGCACGCGCCTTTGTGTCATCGAGTGATGATTTTCTTTTAACGTAGTCTACATACTCAGTTTTATAGGCGAGTATTGATTTTAAAATATCAGGAGTATTTTCTTGCATAAGAGATCAGGCTTTGAATGATTGGCTATGTTGAATAAGCTGTTCCAGTTTTTGTTTTGCAGCACCAGATTCAATAATTGCCTGTGCTTTAGATACGCCTTCTTTTATTGAATCAGCAATCCCCGCAGCATAAATTGCAGCACCGGCATTAAGACAAACGATATCTTTAGCCGCACCTTCATTATTATCCAGT
>CAYTIZ010000265.1:0-3690 GCA_964437885.1 uncultured Enterobacteriaceae bacterium | reverse complement strand
GTCTCAAAATATTTGCGAGTAAAGAAACAAATACATTAATTCTTCGCCACATGCATATAGGCACTCAGATTCTTCGTTTCATAGCTAGTAATACACCAAATATAGAGATAACTACAACACATCCATTGAAACCTGAAAATCTGAAAGGACTTATTGATAATACATTTACCAAACACGACCTCAATTTATTTAATTTTATTATTGAGTTGAATAGGCAGCTCAGAGAACAAGGGCGCGTGCTTGAACCGGTAAAAAATGTCGATTTCAGTGAAATAAAACCTGAGACAATAATTTTAGATGAATTACCTGACACATGGCATAACGTATTAGATATTCAAACTGCGATTGAGATTTACACACCACTTTATGCCTTATTTCAGTCTGATGAAGATTTTTGGAGAGCATGTAATTCTCTTCAGCTCGACGAGACTATTGCAATATATATATGTACAATTTGCGAGACCCAATTACCAATGAATATTGTTAACAATGGGCATCCAACGGTGCCAATATCTACATTAAAATCTGGCTTTAGATTGATGTTGCATGGGCTAGATGCAGAAAACTTATATGGGTTTCTCACTCAATTAAAAAAATTAAATAATTAATCAACAACTTTTCTTAAAGGTTTTGAGGCATATTTATCGTTTAATATAGCTAAAATATAGTGACATAAAATATAGTTGATTAGACTTTTTTGTTTTAATTCTGGAACGATAAAATGTTCAATGCTCTTATGAGCATCTGGATTGAACTTGCTCTATCCTAATTCTTTATTTTTTCTAACTCCTGTAAAGAAGTTATACATCGTGTGTGTCATATATTAGATGCCAATCATTGTTCCTTTTCTATGGGTATAGAAAAATAATTACTACTCGGCTCTAACTTCCTGCTTCACTCTAGCTCCTAAAACTATTTAGTCGTGAGATATCGACACTTCCTCCATCCATGGCGACGGTCGTGTTTTATTGAATCCCACTATTTTACTTCTTCTGGATCGTATCCTAAATTAGGTGAAAGCCATTTTTCCATTTCGTTAATGGCAATGCCTTTCCTGTGGGAATAATTCTTTACCTGATCCTTATTAATTTTTCCCAAACCAAAATATCTAGACTCAGGATGAGAGAAGTACCAACCTGATACTGCAGCTGTAGGATACATGGCATAGGATTCGGTTAATGTAATGCCTGTGTTTTCTTCTACTTTAAGTAATTCCCAGAGTTTGGGTTTCTCGGTATGGTCAGGGCAAGCAGGATAACCGGGAGCAGGGCGAATGCCTTGGTATTTCTCGGCAATTAATGCGCTGTTATCTAATCCATCATCGGAGTTATATCCCCAGAACTCTTGTCTGACTCGTTGATGTAATCGTTCAGCAAAAGCTTCGGCAAAACGATCGGCAAGGGCCTTTAACATAATGGCGCTGTAATCATCATGATCATCTTCAAAAACCTTGATGCGATCTTCCGTACCAAAGCCAGTCGCTACAGCAAAGGCACCGATGTAATCTTTAACATGCGTTTCTTCTGGTGCAATAAAATCGGCTAAAGCATGATTTGGCTGGCCGGGTGGTCGTTGTGTTTGTTGCCTTAATGAATGTGATGTTGCTAATATACCGTCGCGCTTTTCATTGGTGTAAATTTCCACATCATCATGACCAATTGAATTGGCAGGGAAGAGACCGATGACGCCTTTTGCAGTAAACCATTTTTCAGAAATAATCTTGTCTAACATGACTTTAGCTTCTTCATAAAGCTTGGTCGCTTCTTCTCCGACAATTTTGTCTTCTAGTATGCGTGGAAATTTCCCCGCGAGTTCCCATGCGATAAAGAATGGTGTCCAATCAATATAGTCTTTTAGTTCGTCTAAGGGATAATCATCAAATACCGTAATGCCTAATCTCTTTGGCACGGGAGGTGTATAGCTTCTCCAGTCTGCTTGAAATCGATTTTCTCTAGCCTGTTCAATCGTTAGCCATTTTATTTTTGATTGTTTGCCTTTATGTTGTTCACGGACTGACTCGTATTCAGCTTTAATTTCTTTAGTAAAGTCTTCTTTCATGTCAACGCTGAGTAACTTGGTTGATACACCAACGGCACGTGAGGCATCTTTCACATAAACAACAGTTTGCTCATAGCCAGGATCAATTTTTACTGCAGTATGCACACGCGAAGTTGTTGCGCCACCGATCATTAATGGCAGAGAAAAATCCTGCCGTTGCATTTCTTTGGCGACATGTACCATTTCATCAAGCGAAGGCGTAATCAAACCACTTAGCCCAATGATATCTGCTTTTTGTTCTCTGACAGCATCGAGGATTTTTTGTGCAGGCACCATCACACCAAGATCGATCACTTCATAGTTATTACATTGCAAGACGACGGCAACAATATTTTTGCCAATGTCATGTACATCACCTTTAACAGTAGCCATGATAATCTTGCCATTGCTTTTTATTTCTCCATCACCTTTTTCTGCTTCTATATAGGGCATAAGATAGGCGACCGCTTTTTTCATAACCCGCGCACTTTTCACAACTTGTGGCAAGAACATTTTTCCGGCACCAAATAGATCGCCAACGACATTCATGCCATCCATTAACGCGCCTTCGATTACGTGGATTGGTTTTTTTGCTTGTAGGCGCGCTTCTTCGGTATCTTCTTCTATGTATTCTGAAATACCTTTCACTAAAGCATGCGTTAGTCGTTCACCGACTGTGCCTTTACGCCATTCAAGATCCACTTTCTTTTCTTTTGCTTTTCCTTCTTTAACGGTTTCGGCGAATTCAACCAGACGATCAGTTGCATCATCACGTTTGTTTAATAAAACATCTTCGACGTAAGTTAATAGTTCTTTTGGAATATCATCATAGATGCCGAGTTGCCCGGCATTAACAATGCCCATATCCAAACCGGCTTGAATGCCGTGATAAAGAAATGCAGCATGCATGGCTTCACGTACCGGGTTATTACCGCGGAATGAAAATGACACATTACTCAAACCACCACTGACTAAAGCATGCGGCAGATGTTCTTTAATTAACTTAGTGCCTTCAAAGAAAGAGACGGCATAGTTATTGTGTTCTTCCATGCCGGTAGCAACGGTTAATACGTTAGGGTCGAAGATGATATCTTCGGGCGGGAAGCCAACCTGGTTAACAAGAATGTCATAGGAACGTTTACAAACTTCAAAACGTCGATCGGTACTGTCAGCTTGACCTTGTTCGTCAAAAGCCATGACGACGACAGCCGCACCATAACGTCTCACCAATTTAGCATTGGCTATAAATTTTTCTTCGCCTTCTTTAAGGCTAATGGAATTAACTATGCCTTTGCCTTGAACACAACGTAGGCCAGCTTCGATGACGCTCCACTTTGAGGAGTCGATCATGATAGGTACTCGGCTAATATCTGGTTCTGAAGCAATCAATTTTAGAAAATCTTCCATTAATTGCTCTGATTCAAGCATGCCTTCATCCATACAGATATCGATAATTTGGGCACCATTTTCTACTTGTTGGCGGGCGACATCGAGCGCTGCATCCAGATTTTCTTCTTCTTTGACTAATCTCAGAAATTTAGGCGAACCGGCGACATTGGTACGCTCGCCGACATTGACGAAATTGACATCTGACGTGATATTGAAGGGTTCTAGTCCGCTCAATCTTTGCACAATGGGTAAATCGGGTATTTC
>CAYTIZ010000264.1:0-3743 GCA_964437885.1 uncultured Enterobacteriaceae bacterium | reverse complement strand
CTAGCTTTCGAGGGGCTATTGACTTAATTGCTGGCGGGCCTCCTTGCCAGGGTTTTTCTATGGCTGGGCGAAGAAAGTCTACAGACCCACGCAACAAGCTATCGGAGCAATACCTCTCTATGGTTGATTTAATTCAGCCAAAATATGTTGTTCTTGAGAATGTCCGTGGGTTTAATTCAGCGTTCTCATCGGGTGGCAGCAAACAAGCGTACTCTATGATTGTTAAGGCTAGATTAGATAAGCTTGGGTATGACGTATACCACGATTACGTTCATTGCGAGCAGTTCGGTGTTCCACAAGCTAGAACTCGTTTTTTAATGTTGGGTATTAGGCGTGGACAACTAACAAACGCTGAAGTGGCTCCGTTTGAAATGCTCACGAAAATTCGAGAAAGCTTTTTATTGGATAAAGGCCTACCAAATAAGCCTATTAGTGTGCGTCAAGCTATCAGTGACTTGGCAATAACGCGAAAGGGAGCAAAGGTAATTCATCATTCTGGTACTGATGGGAAAGGTTTTAAAAAGCTAGACTACCGTCGGCCACCAGGAAAATCCAATGCGTATCAAAAATTAATGAATCGTGGCTTAAATGGTGCTCAGCCAAATAGCCTGCGCTTAGCAAGGCACAAACCTGACACTATTAAGCAGTTTATAAAGATCAAAAGTAATTCAAGAGCCGGGGTAGTTCTTAGCCTTTCAGAAAAAGAGGCGCTTGGTATTAAAAAACAAGCTATTTGTGTGTTGCATCCGGATAAACCATCAAAAACACTGACCACGCTTCCTGATGATCTTTTACACTATAGCGAGCCAAGAATATTAACAGTAAGGGAAAGTGCACGAATACAGTCATTTCCTGATAACTTTGTGTTTAAGGGGAAATATACAACTGGTGGTGCAATGAGGACAAAAGAATGCCCACGATATACTCAGGTTGGAAATGCAGTGCCACCGCTATTGGGTGAAGCTATTGGTAGCATGATAATGAAGTTAGCTAAGTCATCAAAATAAGCACTGGATTAAAGAATGACAAATTCACCTAAACAGTTTCGAATCAGTTTTTAATTAAAAGATATCATTGGTCGTGATTTAATTGCGAATGATTTTAAGTTTACGGGCCAATATACAACAGGCGGCTCTGAACGTACAAGAGAATGCCCAAGGTATAAGCAGGTTGGTAATGCAGCCCCCTTTTATAGGTGAGGTATTAGGGCGCTTGATTTCAAATATAAATTACTGTGATAACTAGTAATGACATCAAATTATAAGGAACTGAGTCATGAACAATAATGAGCATGATGAAGAAGAGCTGCTAAAAGTTGAAATCCTTAATTATAGAAAGACTAATCAAGTCGCAAAAACAAAGTTGCTGACTGATGATAAGGTTTTAGCTCGTGTTACTGATGGTATATATCGTCAGCCAGGTTCAGCATTAAGGGAGCTGATCTCTAATGCATATGATGCTGATGCTAATAATGTTGTGATTGATACAGATGGCCCTAGATTTGGAAGCATGAGCATTAGAGATGATGGGAATGGAATGTCTATAGATGTATTTGTGAATTTAATTAATCACATAGGCGGGAGTGCGAAAAGAAATAAAAAAGGACTTGATTTAAATATTACAAGTTCTGAAGACAGCACATTAAGTCCTAAAAAGAAAAGGAAACTAATAGGGAAAATTGGTATAGGTTTATTTAGTGTAGCTCAGCTAACTAGAGAGTTTGAAATAATAACTAAGAGAGAGGGCGATGATTATTATTTGAAGGCGATAGTCCGTTTGAATAACTATTCTGATGAGTCAATGCCTGTAAGTGAAGAAAGAGGAGAGGGATTTGAGACTGGAAGTGTAGAGATATGGACAGAGAATACTGAAAATATTGAGGCGCATGGTACTGATATTATTCTAAGGAATATAAAAAAGAGTGCAAAGGATATACTTAAAAGCATAGATACCTGGGGGCAAAGCTTCGCAGAAACCGATCCTGATAGCTTAGATGAACTAGATAATTTAAATACTGCAAAATTAGATACTCCTTCATTTCATATAGGTTGTATCTCAGGTGAAAGTGGCTATGAATTTTACGATTACGATGTGAATCATAAACCTAATCTACCGTGGCTCACGAGTGATGATAAGTCTGAAAAGTTCTCGAAGCTATACCAAAGTGTTCTTGACTTAACTAAAACGACTATAAATCCAAAGTTATCAATAAATCTTGATAATTATCTTCATATGCTTTGGATACTATCTCTGTCAGTCCCTCTAGATTATGTTGACAAACATCCTTTTGAATTAACAAAAAGACAAATTAGCAATTGTTATTTAATTAGCAATATGGCGAAAGGGCAAGCAACATCTTTACCTGAAGATGATATCGATAAACCTTTTAATAATTACATACCATTTAAATCTGATTCGAAGCCAGTTGGATTTAACGTGGTTATTGATGGTGTTCAGTTATTTCGCCCGTTAAGGTTTACTGGGTTGCCTACATCTAAAGCTATTATTAAAGACCCTATAATGTTTTTTGGATCGTATGCACCTCGTTTCTCAACTGATGATTCGCATGAGACTGGGGGTAATCTTGAGTTTGATGCGTATATTCTATGGAGTCCCAAAGTCATACCAAGAGATCATAATGGTGTGTTGGTAAGGCTTCATAATGCATCTGGGATTATGTTTGACGAAACTTTTATGAAGCATCAGGTTGCGGAGCATACAATAAAGAGCCAGCTTTCAATCGAGGTGTTCATTAGTAAAGGGCTGGACTCTGCGTTAAATATAGATCGAGAATCATTCAACATATCACATCCACACTATCAAATATTAATGAGATGGCTTCACCAAGCTCTTCGGCAGGTTATTAATAAGTATAAATCCCTTAAAAATTCTGCATTGGCCAGCAAAAGTTATGAAAAAGAAAAAGTTAATGAATCATTGTTGGACTCAATAATAGACGCAAGTCTTGTACATCGAGGGCTGGAGCCTTTGGAAAAAAAGTTTCTTGTTATTTCTGGAGATGAAGATAATTCGGATTTTGAGAATGCATATTGCGTTACTAAAGAAATACTTTCAGAAAGTATTGGGGGACGGCCTTCGAGTTCAGTTCGCGGAAAAGAAGTAAAATTAAAATCACAAGCGATCCTTCAGGTGCTAGATAGCTATGGCCTGCTTGATGGTCTATCGCAATCAAAGCAAGATGCTCTATTTTCAGATATTGTAAAAGTAATTGGCTTTAAAGGTGACTGAGTTGTTTGAGAATGATGAGAGCGAGTGCCATGATGAAGCCATTGGTCGCACGACTAATGCTCTACAGTCCAAATCATATATGCCATGGCATAAGCCTAGAAAGCAATGGGTTCGTGAGAATCAATGGTGGAAGAGTTTGGAAAAATTGCTGGTCGATAATCCAGGTCCTTTTTCGACTGAAAAATCAGTTAAATATTTTGGGCTTCCTGGTGGGGAGCTTCTTGATATCGATTATTTGACAAAAAAAATGGGAGAATCTGCTTTTTTTAATAATCGAAAATTATTGGTTCATGGGATTGTAAAAAGCCCTGGCGACAAGCAAACTGCTGATTCTCGACTTGCAGAACTATTGGATAGAAGTAATGTGGACCCTTTGTCTAGAGTTGATCGGTGTAATTTCGAGGCTCTGGAGAATGATAGCTCTATGCTTTCGCGTACTGTCAAGCATGTTGCGCCATACCACTTAGTTAATTTAGATTTTTGCGATAAGGTAA
>CAYTIZ010000263.1:0-3745 GCA_964437885.1 uncultured Enterobacteriaceae bacterium | reverse complement strand
GCAAGGTTTGGTGACTCTATGGCGCCGCATCAACACCTGCAGATTGCAAGAATGCGTGCGATAGAGAATGGTCGTTATTTGTTACGTTCTACTAATACCGGCATCTCTGCTGTTATTGATGATAAAGGAAAAATCACTGCACGCTCACCACAATTTGAACCACATGCATTACATGCAAAGGCAAAATTATTTACCGGAGAAACACCGTATAGCCGATATGGAAATTATCTGATTTTAAGTTTTAGTTTTTTTATTTTACTTCTATGCTTTATCTTGCAGCGCAAAATTAATACTGAAATTAAGACTCAATAGATTTTCTTGCTGAACTTATTTGTTCAAGACGCGCCTTTAATTCAGGATCCTTGTCAGCAAGTGACAATACATCCTTACGACTTAAGCGTAATAGTGTCGTTGGTTTAATAGATTTAACATTTGCTGTCCTGACTTGTGTATCAAGCAAGGCCATTTCACCAAAAAAATCACCATCTCTAAGTTCGGTAATAGGTTCATCTTCGTGACCATTCTTATAAACAGAAACCAAGCCATGTGTGATTATGTAAAGTGAATCTCCCTTCTCCCCCTCACCAATCACTATATCTTCCGATAGAAAAGTCATGGCCTTGGCATGTTTGGATAAGCGCTCAAGTAAATCATCTGACAAGCCATTTAATAATGGAACCATGCCAATCAGCTCATGCGGTTTTAGCTTCGGCGCAGGATCTGAGATGGGTTGTAACTCATCAATAGCTTTATGTATACGTCGTTCAATGTTAGTGAAAACTTTGGAGCCAATTTCACCATCATGCTCAGCTTCTTCAATAAAGTATTCTGCCGCGACTAGCGCAACCTTGGCAAAAAGGCGCGTTTCAAAGCGTATGAAAAATTCAGGAAAATCAACTGCTACTTTTTCCAAGCGTATCTTTCTTCGTTCAGAATGATGTTTATATTTATCAATAACATCTTGTTTAATGTCTTCTTTGAAATCATCTATCTCTTTTAATTGCTCAATCACTTTTTCACATATCAATATGCCAGCAATATCACGCTGCAAACTTTGAGAAAAACGAAGGTATTGATAACGTGCCATTAAGCCCACGGCCCAATCATGCTCGCGTAATTGTTTTATTAATGCCGTTTCTAGCCTGACGAAGGGATTAGGTTTTTCTTCTCTTTTATCATCGTCTGCAGTTTCAACTGACAACGATTCCCGATCACGCAGCAACGCATTTTTAATATTCATATAAGTGTAGTACTGAAGAAAACCAATATCATAGAGATGCTTTAACTCCTGCATTTCTATACGTAATGCAGTGATATATACATGGCGTTGCTCAATAAAATCACTTGATTCTTCTTCATCAAGATGAAATACCTGTTGTGTTTTTTTCTGAATTAACTGCTGTGTACTTCGGGAAATCAAATCTGCACTATGAAATGAGTCCAGAATCTTTTCAGCGTATTGTTGTGACTGGATCAAACCATGTTTTAATTCAGCTACTTCTTCATTGGTGAATTTATCGAAACCCAGTATTTTCATAAGCGGCCTGATTGTCGATGCATTGACCAGCAAGGAAAACAAAACCACTCCCAAAGTAATATAAAGGATCGATTCACGACCCGGCATATCGACAGGAATCGAGAGCACGATAGCAATAGCAAGTCCACCCTTTAAGCCACCCCACCACATAATATGGCGTTCACCCATAGAGACATGCGGCAATTTAAACATTTTAATTGTCGCAGGAACCATAGTATAAATACCTGCAGCCCTGGCAATTAATACCAAAGCAATTGCTATTAGAATACTATCGAGATGCGAATATAACTTGGACAGATCAAGAGAAACACCAACTAAAAGAAATAATAATGAGTTACAAATAAGGGCGATAACATCCCATGTTTCATCAACTGATTTGCGTTCACTCTGAGGTATACGACTTACACCCAATATCCCCAACGCTATTGCAGCAGCAACAACCGCCATAACACCTGACACATGAAAGATATGTTCAGCAATGGCGAAACTACTATAGGCCAATACGATAGACATAATCATATAAGAACTCACACCTGCGCGAATACGATAGAGTAATTCACTGAGTACTATCCCAATGATTGCCCCGACAAACAAACCACCAATAAACACACGAAAAAATTCCCACACGGCATGACCCGCATCTGAAACACCAAAATGCTCGGTAATCGCCAAACCAAGAATGATATTAAAGAATACAATCGCCGTAGCATCATTTAATAAGGACTCCCCTTCAACCAGTATGGTCAAACGTTGTGGTGCGCCAAGCTCTTTAAATAATGCAATAACCGCCACCGGATCAGTCGCCGAAATCAAGGCGCCGAATAACAGAGCATGGAAGATATTAAAGTCCTGAATCAGCCAAAGGCCGACGCCAATTAATCCGGCAGAAATCAACATGGCAGGAATGGCCAATACCAGAACCGGAATAATATCCTTCATTAATAAACGCGCATCCATATTGATCGCAGATTCAAATATCAATGCCGGAAGAAACAGGAATAACACCAGATCAGGTGTCAGTTGAAATTGAAGAAGCACCTCAAATTGATGATTATGTCGTGCAATTAAACCAAGAATAATGCCCAGAATGACCAGGAAGACGGTATAAGGAATAGGTATATTTTTGCAAATGGCCGCTGCTATCATAGCGACGGACAAAAGACCCATTACAACTAATATAAGTTCTGATAATGGCATAACAATCCCTCTTACCTATAATGTATATCAAGTTTCAGTAATGCGCAAAATCCAGTTTGCCTATTATAAGAGTGTACTATCTTTCTCTGAAATAGACTCAAGAACGATTACTGCTAGCAAACCAACAAACATCATAATTAGTGAATATAGTATCTGATTATTGAAAGCTTCGGGCACATATGGCACAGACGAAATAAGCCTTTCCTTATCTCGAACAACTTCGTATAAACGGGTCTGGAAAGGCCAAATAACATATAAAGAAGCGATTAATATGCCGGTAATAAAGAGAATCGTTTGTTGATAAAAACGTTTTAATAAATATGACAGTACGCGACTGAATAATACAACACCGGTCACTATGCCAAGTATAAATGGCAATATGATTGAAAAATCAAAATGGCCAATCGCATTGAAGATGGTGGCATATTTTTTCATCATCAACAAAATAAATGAACCTGATATTCCTGGCAGGATCATGGCTGAAATGGCTATGGCACCGCAAAGAAAAATAAACCAGGCACCATCTGGTGTAGTTGCAGGCACCATTGTTACGACAAAACTACCGAATAAAAGACCAAATAATAGAAATAGGCTCTGTCTTAATAACAAGGCCATGCCCAAATGTCGGAACAACAAAACGATGGAGCCCAATACTAATCCGAAGAACAGACCATAAATGATTTCAGGCTGCGTACGGATTAATGTTGGCAATGAGATAATTCGGGTAAAAAATAGTATGGCTACGACAGCACCTATACCTAATGGTATTAAAAAACCAAAATGAGGCCGATTGATTATGCCTTTTATATTTAATGACAGAATCATTCTTAACCATTCAGTATCAAATGATTTTATCGCATTGATTAATTGCGGATAAATACCAAGGACAAAAGCCATTGTGCCGCCACTCACCCCAGGTACAACATCAGCTGAACAAACACAAAAACCCTTGGATATTAGCTTTAATCTGGAGATAAACATAGGCTTTGCACTTGTATTACTTACTTAAAA
>CAYTIZ010000262.1:0-3755 GCA_964437885.1 uncultured Enterobacteriaceae bacterium | reverse complement strand
GTCGTCGTATCTCTCTCGGCATGAAACAATGTCAATCAAATCCATGGGAACAATTTGCAGCGACACATAATAAGGGTGACCGTGTTGTCGGTGTTATTAAATCGATTACCGATTTTGGTATTTTTATTGGACTTGATGGTGGTATTGACGGTCTAGTTCATTTATCAGATGTGACATGGGCTGAAAATGAAGATAACTCAATTCGTAATTTTACCAAGGGTGAAGAAATTGAAACGGTAGTTCTTGCTGTTGATGCGGAACGCGAACGAATTTCTCTTGGTGTTAAACAACTGGAAAAAGATCCTTTCTCAAACTTTGTTGCTGAAAATCCAAAAGGCACAATTGTTAAGGGGATTGCAGCAAATGTTGATCAACGATTTGTTACCATCTCTCTAGGTGATGGTGTCGAAGGGACTTTGAAAGTCAGCGAAATTTCACTAGAAAAAGAAATTGATGACGCACGTACCGTTATTAAGGAAGGCGAAGAAATTGAGGTCAAAGTTACTGCAATTGACCGTAAAAAACGGACTATTAATTTGTCAATTAAGGCAAAAGAGACTGATGATGAGAAGGCAACAGTAAATGAATATGCGCCAGAATCTGCTGGATCTGCCAAATTAGGTGATCTTTTGAAAGAACATTTGGATAAATAGTTAAAATTGCTGTTACAACAGCCCCATCTTCTGATAGGATTTAGGAATAATAACAATGGCTTGGCGTATTTAGACTAGGAATAGTGGCGCTCTATCAGAGATAATAAGCATGACTAAATCTGAACTTATCGAAGTACTGGCGAAACGCCAATCTCAACTGGCTTATAAAGACGTTGAATTGGCGGTTAAAACAATACTTGAACATATGTCCGGTACGCTTGCCAATGGCGAGCGTATCGAGATTCGTGGTTTTGGTAGTTTTTCCCTGCATTACCGTCCACCAAGGGTTGGTCGTAACCCTAAATCGGGCGAACCTGTATCATTACCAGCTAAGCATGTACCGCATTTCAAGCCTGGTAAACAGATGCGAGAGAGAGTAAATAACTGTAATAGTCCGATTACTGACTAACAGAAAGCCTTGCAAGATTACTCGGTTCTAGTTTCTGCTTCACTCTACCACCTACTTCCATGTAGGCGTGCGCTCGGCTACTCGACGTCGCTTAAAGCGCCTACTATTGGTAAAAATGCGCTCAAAATACTTATTTATTAAATATAAACTCCGTTTTTGGATGAAATACATCCGTGTATCTCACTTTGACGAGCAACATTAATTGCCCACTACGCTCTAGGCGAATTTGTCGCTCATTTTTGCCTAGATTAGCCTTCGCTCGCTACATCTTCTAAGGCTTTCTGATGAGACTTTTAAATATTTCGATTTTTTTATTTCCGTTCCGTTACAGCTATCGTTATAACTTGTATGATTATTTTAATCTGAGTAGAACTAATTCTGGAGATAATGATGTCCCGTATTGCTAAATTGATTATTGTTTTTGCCATTTTATTATCTGGTTTGGCATTCCATCTTAAGAATCATCAATTTATTGAATTAAATTATTATGCCGGTGTGCTTAATATTCCTCTTTCCTGGCTGGTCGTCATCGTATTGTTTATTGGAGCTATGCTTGGTGTGTTGGCCAGTTTGCCAATGATTATCCAGTTGAAACAGAAAAATCTTAAGCTTGAAAGGCAGAAAAAGAATAGCGAAAAGGAGATTAACAACCTTCGAGTCATGCCAATTAAGGATTAATTAATGCCTCTTGAATTGAATTTGCTTTGGCTATTATTACCTTTTGCTGCATTTAGCGGCTGGTGGATAGGTCGACGTGCTGTTAATTCACAAGGCAATCGTTCTTCAAGATCAATGCATCCTGAATATTTCAAGGGTTTAAATTTCGTATTAAACGAGCAACCTGATAAGGCAATTGAAGTTTTCATTCGTATGCTTGAGGTTGATAGTGAGACAGTAGAAACACATCTTGCTTTAGGTAATTTATTTCGTAGACGTGGTGAAGTTGATCGTGCAATACGGATTCACCAAAATTTAATTGCTCGACCTACGTTGAATCGCGAACAACGTACTCATGCTCTACTTGAGCTTGGTATGGATTATATGCGTTCCGGTTTACTCGATCGGGCAGAAGGTTTGTTTCTTGAATTAATCGACTCTGATTCGCATCTTAATCAGGCATACACTGAGTTGCTAGAGATATACCAGCAAGAGAAAGATTGGGAAAATGCGATTACCATTGCCAGAAAACTGGAAGCAATTTCTGCTGATACATACAGTCCAATCATTGCCCAGTTTTATTGTGAATGTGCTGATTTAGCACTGGATCAAGGTAATATGCGCGTTGTTAAAGATAAGCTTCGACGAGCAATGAGTTTTGATCCAAACTGTGTGCGTGCCAGTTTGATAGAAGCTCAAATGTTTCAGAAAGCAGGAAAAATTAAACAGGCAATCAAATCTTATAAGCGAGTCGAATTACAGAATAGTGATTACAAAACTGAAATTATTGAGCCATTGTATGAATGCTACAAAAAGTTAGATCGCGTTGATGAATTTATCGAATATCTAAAAATGCTGATTAATATATACGGTGGTATCAGTTCCCTATTAATGTTGACAGCATTGATTGCTGAACGCGAAGGTGAAAGTTCAGCGATTCGTTTTATTTCTGAAGAGTTAAAAAATAGACCTACGGTTAAAGGTGTGGATAAATTAATAGAATATGTATTAGGCCGGTCTGATGGAGAAACACATGAACATCTTAAAACGATTAAAGAACTTACAGGCCAATTGATTGAAGGAAAAGCGATGTATAAATGTAATAGTTGTGGCTTTGATGCAAAGTTGCTTCATTGGCAATGTCCTGGATGCAAACATTGGGGTACCGTTAAACCTGTTTTGGGAGTAGCCGGTGAGTGATAGGATGCTGTCCAAGAATAGAAAGCCTACTGCGGAAAAGCTGATTTTGGCCAGATTTCCCCCTGATTTTTGTTAAATAAAATAATTATTCGCCTCAAATCATGAAAAAATCTGACTCAAAACAGTTTTCCCTCGCGACGACTTCTATTCTTGGACAGCCTCCTAGTCGAGTTATCGTTTCATTGGATTTTCCAGATGGGAAACAAGCATTAGATCTTTGTAAAAAGCTGGAACCTGAAAGTTGCAAACTGAAGGTAGGTAAAGAACTTTTTACACGAGCAGGTCCTGCTTTAGTTGAGAAATTAATATCATCTGATTTCGATGTTTTTCTGGATCTAAAATATCATGATATTCCGAATACGGTTGCTAGTGCTTGTCGTGCCGCTGCAGATTTAGGTGTGTGGATGTTAAATGTGCATGCTTCCGGTGGTCGAAACATGATGGAAGCTGCAAGTGAAGCACTTGATAAAACGACCCACAAACCATTGTTAATAGCCGTTACTGTGTTAACCAGTATGTCTCAAGAAGATTTACTTGAGTTGGGCATTACAAAACCTGTAGAAGATCAGGTGATGTTATTAGCAAGTTTGGCAAAATCATCCGGATTAAACGGTGTCGTTTGTTCAGCCAAGGAGGCAAGCAGTTTAAAAGTTGAATTAGGCAAAGAGTTTTGTCTGGTAACTCCGGGTATTCGCCCGGCTAATTCAAGCAGTGACGATCAAAAACGCATTATGACACCCGCTGAAGCTATCAATGCTGGAAGTCATTATCTTGTTATTGGACGACCAATAACGAAAGCAGAGGATCCTCTTGCAGCACTGGATGCAATTAATAAA
>CAYTIZ010000261.1:2273-3843 GCA_964437885.1 uncultured Enterobacteriaceae bacterium | reverse complement strand
GTTATTTATATGGCTCCCATTTTACTTGGTGTTAATTCAAAAGCATTATTAAGATTTAATACATTAGATTAACTAAATGAAGCAAAAAAATTGATACTGACTGATGTTCGTCAAATCGGACAAGATCTTCGTTTAATTTATAATATACAAAACAAACAATAAAAGAGATTTAAAATGTTTACAGGAATTATTCAGGCTACAGGAAGGATCTCCGATATTGAGCTAAAAGGTGATGACAGTCGTTTCGTATTCAATACGGGGAAAATGGAGCTGTCTGATATGAAACTTGGCGATAGTATTTCAGTGAATGGCGTGTGTTTGTCTATTATTGAAAAAGAAGAAAATTCATTTAGTGCAGATTTATCGAAAGAGACATTAAGTTTGACTACATTTTTTTATTTGAAAGAAGGTTCTCGAATTAATCTTGAAAAAGCGATGATGTTATCTGATCGAATCAATGGCCATATGGTTTCTGGTCATGTAGATGGTGTTGGTAAGGTGCTAAAGAAAGTAGATGAAGCTCGATCAATTAAGTATACGATTGAATTCCCGGATGAATTAAGTAAATTTATTTCAAAAAAAGGCTCTATCTCAATTGATGGTGTGAGTTTGACCGTTAATGATAAAGTGAATGATAAGGATAATAATACGTTTGATGTTAATATCATTCCGCACACTTTATCCGAGACTATTTTTTTAGAATACGAAATTGAAACAAAAGTTAATCTGGAAGTCGATCAGATTGCACGTTACCTGGATCAGTTAATTAATAATTAGTAAACAATATTTAGTTAAAGGCTTATGTCACTTAATACAACATCAGAACTTATTGAAGATATCCATAATGGTCGCATGGTTATATTAATGGATGACGAAGATCGTGAAAATGAAGGAGATTTGATTATTGCCGCATCATCTGTGCGTTCTGAAGATATTAATTTTATGGCACGTTATGGACGAGGTTTGATTTGTCTGACATTAACTGGAGAGCATTGTCGTAAATTAAATTTGCCATTAATGACTAGTCAATCAAATGCTAATTTTCCAACTAATTTTACTGTATCGATAGAAGCTGCCGAAGGTGTAACAACCGGGATATCTGCGGCTGATCGGGCAACGACAATACAAAAGGCAGTGGCACCGGATGCAAAGCCAACGGACTTGGTACAGCCCGGCCATGTTTTTCCCTTAATGGCACAACCGGGCGGAGTTTTATCAAGAGCAGGTCATACAGAAGCTGGTTGCGATTTGGCGCGGCTTGCAGACTTACAAGCATCGGCGGTGATTGTTGAAATATTGAATGATGATGGTTCGATGGCTAGACGCCCGGATTTGGAGAAATTTGCTAAAGAACATGACTTAAAAATTGGTACGATTGCAGACTTGATTCGTTATCGAATTGATAATGAAAAAACAGTCGAACATATGACGGAATCTACACTACCAACAGAATACGGTGAGTTTATCCTTCATGCGTATCAGGATAAATTAGAAAAGAAATTACATTTAGCACTAGTTAAAGGAAAGATTGATCCTGATACACCGACACTGGTTCGTGTACATTTAGAGA
>CAYTIZ010000261.1:0-2218 GCA_964437885.1 uncultured Enterobacteriaceae bacterium | reverse complement strand
CAAGGATCGTGGTTGGCCGATAGATGATGTGTTGAAACGCCTGGCCGAAGAAAAATCAGGTGTGTTGGTCATACTTTGTCAACAATATGAGCCGATAGAGCTAATAAATCAGATAGAATCATACAAAACCAACGAAAAAAAAGCTGAGGATAATAATAAAAATAGCCGGGAACTTCTTACAATTGGTTTAGGTTCACAAATTCTCTCTGATTTAGGTGTTAAAAAGATGCGCGTACTGAGTGCACCTAAACGTATTCATGCACTATCTGGTTTTGGTCTTGAAGTTGTTGAGTACGTTAGTTAGCAGGAATAATTAAAAAAACATGTCTGATATAAGAATTATTGAGCAAAAAGAACCTTGCGAAGAGCCAGTTAAGATTGCCATTGTTATCAGTCGTTTTAATAGTTTTGTAGTCGATCGTCTTTATGATGGTGCTATAAAGGGTCTCGAAGTAAATGGCGTTAACAAAGATGCAGTAACTGTAGTTAAAGTTCCTGGTGCCTTTGAAATACCTGTGGCCGTAAAAACATGTCTTGATAGAAATGAATATGATGCCGTTATCACATTAGGTGCGATTATCAGAGGTGAAACTCCTCATTTCGATTTTATTGCAAATGAATGTACTCATGGTATTTCGGAATTGGCAATGAATAGTGGTGTGCCGGTAATCTTTGGTGTGTTAACAGTGGATAACACTGATCAGGCGATGGACAGGGCGGGTGATGAAGAAAGCAATAAAGGTTTTGAAGCAGCATCTGCTGCAATGGAAATGATTGGCGTATTAAAACAGATTAAATCATGAGTACACCCTCACCAGCTATCAGCAAACGTGCAAGAATTAAGGCTAGACGTAATACTGTACAGGCATTGTATCAATGTTTTTTGACAGGCAAGGATGTCAGTGATGTCATTGCAGAATTTGAAAGTAACAAACAGACGCTTGCAAAAACAGATGTCGATTACTTTAAGCTCTTATTAAGAGGAACGGTGAAATGTAACAATGAGCTTGACGCGCAAATTTCAAAACTTCTGGATCGGCCCGTTGATGAGCTTGACGCTATTGAGCGTGCAATATTGCATATTGGTTGTTATGAATTGAAATACAATATTGAAATGCCCTGGCGGGTTGTTGTCAATGAATCAATTGAGCTTGCCAAATTATTTGGAGCAGAAGATTCATACAAATACATCAACGGTATTCTTGACAAAGTTGCCAGAGAATTACGTTCCACTGAAATCAATAGTAGTTGAATATAGCTCTGTAAGGGTGCTTCCAAAAGTGTCTATTTTTAGCTTAAAGCGCCTACTGTTGGTGTAAGAGCAAGGAAGTACCGCGCACACGACTACATGGATGCAGGATAACTCCATGGATGGAGGAGGTAGAGTCGTGTCTGGAACAACGACCGAGGTAGAGCGACGCAGGAAGCCGAAGCCGAGAACCATCGCTAAGATGAGTGAGGGTAGTTTTTTGCTCCTGCACCAACAGTAGGCACTATAGGCGAAAACTGCATTCCCACCATCCATGGTGGTCATTCGAGCACGGAGCTGATGCAGTTACCGTGAATAATTCATAAGGAACGGCATGTTATATTGCGAAAAATAGGCACTTTTGGAGGTACCCTTGAATGAATTTGAAATCATAGAGCATTACTTCAAGCAAGCTCACCCGGCTAGCAAGGGAAATCTCACTTTAGGTATTGGTGATGATGCTGCCATTATAAATGTCGCGGAAGATACTGAGTTAGTTATTTCTACGGATACTCTGGTTTCCGGTGTTCACTTCTTTGAAAATTCCTCGCCTGAAGATATTGCTTATAAAGCTCTTTCTGTAAATTTAAGTGATATAGCGGCTATGGGTGCTTTGCCACGATGGCTTAGTTTATCCTTAACCTTGCCGGATAAAAATCTTGCTTGGTTAAAAGAATTCGCATCCAGCTTTAATAAATTAGCACACGATCAGTTTTTAGTGTTAATTGGCGGTAATCTGACAAAAGGGCCATTATCTATCACAGTACAGATACATGGTGTTGCTCCGAAAGGTAAGTCTCTTCGTCGTAGTGGAGCCAACGTTGGCGATTTGATTTATGTTACCGGGGAACTGGGTGCTGCAGCATATGCATTTAGACATATTGAAGATAGTCGTTTATTTCCTTCGCCAACAGATAAGGAAATGCAACGATTAAACCGTCCTGATGCAAGAATAAAAACAGGACTTGA
>CAYTIZ010000260.1:0-3852 GCA_964437885.1 uncultured Enterobacteriaceae bacterium | reverse complement strand
GGTTTCGCCTCATTTGACTACAGTTTTAGTCGTTACGAAGCCGCTAAATTAGTTAAACTCGACATTCTCATTAATAATGAACGAGTGGATGCGCTTTCCAGCATTGTGCATCAGGATTTATCCCAGAATAGAGGTAAAAATTTAGCAGAGAAGATGAAGGAATTCATTCCTCGTCAGATGTATGAAGTAGCGATACAAGCTGCTATTGGTTCAAAAATAATTGCCCGACAAACAGTAAAAGCGATGAGAAAAAATGTGACAGCTAAATGTTATGGTGGTGATATTTCTCGTAAACGCAAATTACTTGAAAAACAAAAAGCAGGTAAAAAAAGAATGAAACAGTTTGGTTCAGTGGAAATACCTCAAGCTGCTTTTATGGCTATTCTTCATGTAGGGAAAGATAAATGAATTTTGATTTTTCAGCTTTATTGGTATTTTTAACACTGGCAAGCGGATTGATTTGGCTTATTGATAGTCTTTTTTTCTCCGCAGTTCGTAACAAACGCGAGAAGATTGATGCTAATTCTGATAGTGGCTCTGAAAATAAAGAGACACTGAAACTACCTCTTATTGTTGAATACGCAAAATCATTCTTTCCTATTTTTTTCATAGTATTAATACTTCGCTCATTCATTTTTGAGCCATTTAAAATCCCCTCTGGCTCCATGATGCCTACACTACTGATTGGTGATTTTATATTGGTTAATAAGTATGACTATGGTATTCGTCTACCCGTGTTGCATAACAAAATTATCGAGAATAAAACGCCTGAAAGAGGTGATATCGTTGTGTTTCGTTACCCGGAGGATCCGAGAATTCCCTTTATCAAGCGTGTGGTAGGTTTACCTGGGGATAAAATTTCTTACTACGATAAAACACTATACATCAATGATTTATCAGTGACGCAAGTATTAAATGGACGTTATAATGCCACTGGCTCTGGTTTTATGATGGATGGGGTATCGTTAAGAATAGAAAATTTAGGCGGAATTGAACACGAAATATTGATTACACCTGATCGACGTTCTCAGGAACTTGAAACGAAGGTTCCTGTGGGGCATTACTTTGTTCTAGGTGATAACAGGGATAATAGCAAAGACAGTCGTTTTTGGGGATTTGTGCCCGATGAAAATCTTGTTGGACGTGCTTTCATGATCTGGATGAATTGGGATGGCAAGAATGGTGGTGTAGATTTCAAAAGAATTGGTACAATGATTAAATAACGTATTAAATTTAAACGGGAGGCATTATGAAGCATATATCACAACGCCAAAAAGGCATGACAGTGCTTGGTATTTTTATAATATTAGGCATGTTAGCTTGTTTCTTTGCATTCGGCTTATCACTGTTTCCTTTATATAATGAACATATCTCTGTTAAAAGTGGTCTGCAAGCCGTATTGAACCAACCTCCTGCAAAAAGAAAAACCACTAAGCAGATTAGAAGTATATTTCTCAGGAATGTAGAACTAAATAATGTTGAACGATTTACAGATCAATCAGTTAAAGAATTAGTCACTATCAAGAAATCAAAAGACGGCAAGAAGAAATTTCTTAATGTAAAATACCAGGCTACCAATAAATTATTTAAAAATATTTACATTATGATGGATGTTGATGAAACTGTGGAATTAACAGGGAAAGTGCCGCAATAAGCAAATTTATTGATTATGAGTTTAATAATGAGGCTTTGTTGGAACAGGCCTTAACTCACCGAAGTCTTGGCAATAATAATAACGAACGACTCGAATATTTGGGTGATGCGATATTGGGTTTTGTAATTGCAGATATTATCTATTGTAAATTTTCTGACGCATCTGAAGGTGAATTAACAAGACTCCGAGCATCTCTGGTTAAAGGTGAAAAACTTGCAGAAATTGGCCGGGACATTCAACTTTCGAATGAGTTAAAACTTGGTCTGGGTGAATTAAAAAGTGGCGGTTGGCGTCGCGACTCCATTTTAGCCAATACTGTAGAAGCGTTAATTGGTGCTGTCTATCTAGATTCAGGCATCGAATCATGCCGTAATTTTATTCTTGGTTTGTACCAATCGCACCTTGAAAACATTGACCCAACTGATATTAAGAAAGATGCGAAGTCGCAATTGCAGGAATATCTTCAATCACGGAAACAAGATGTTCCTGTCTATGAAGTAGTTGAAGAATCTGGCACATCACACCATCCGGAATTTACAGTGTCATGTAAAGTTGATTTATTAGATGAGCTTGTTATTGCAAAAGGAACAAGTAAACGAAAAGCAGAGCAATCCGCAGCAGAAAAAGCCATGGCTGTATTAAATCTAAAAAGTAAATAACACGTTTGCATTAATTGAATATGAAAGAATTTCGTACAGGATATGTGAGTATTATTGGCAAGCCAAATGTTGGCAAATCTACACTGCTGAATAATTTGCTTGAACAGAAGCTTAGTATTGTTTCAAGAAAACCACAAACTACGCGTTGGAATTTACTGGGCATAAAAACTTCTTCAGACTCCCAGATAATATTTATTGATACTCCGGGCTTACAAAAAGAACCTAAGCTTGTTTTGAATCAACATATGAATAGGGCAGTATCAAATACACTAAATTATATTGATATAATTTTATTTGTTGTAGAAGCATCAAAGTGGAACGAACTTGATGAGAATGTCGTTAATTTATTGAAGAAATCATCGACAGCACAATTATTTCTGGTGCTTAATAAAGTAGATAAAGTATCAAATAAAAATGATTTGTTATCATTCATTAGCACGGTGTCAAAAGAAATTGATTCCAAGGAAGTGATTCCTATATCAGCTACCAAAGGGACAGGTCTGCAAGATCTTGAAGCGGCAATAATAAAAAACCTTCCCTTTGCGCCTGCATTATTTCCTGAAGATCAAATTACGGATCGCAGTGAACGATTTTTTGCGGCTGAATTTGTGCGTGAAAAATTAATGACACGTTTAAGTGATGAACTGCCGTATCATTTATCAATTACAATTGATGAATTTAAGGAAAAAAATAATGTTCTCCATATTCATGCTTGTATATGGGTTGAAAGAAAGGGGCAAAAATCAATAGTGATTGGAAAAAAAGGCAGTGTGTTAAAAGCAGTAGGAAAGGAAGCAAGGCTAGATCTTGAAGAAATGTTTGGTAAAAAAGTAAATTTAAAAACATGGGTTAAAGTTAAAAAGAAATGGACTAATTCAGAGCAGGCTCTGAAACAATTTGGTTATTACGAATAGGCATATACCCATGACATCAGGAAAAGCACATGAAGTTTAATGAAAGTTGAACTTACTCCATGCTATATATTGCACTGTAGAGATTACAGCGAAAGCAGTCTGATTCTTGAGGTTTTTTCCAGGGAACATGGTCGTATCAATCTTATCGCAAAAGGTGCAAAGCGAAACAAAAAGCGACAGGGAATAAATCACAACCTATATCAAAAATATCACATGTCATGGGTCGCCAGATCTGAATTAGGTACTTTAACCGATATTGAACTAGTGTCCTTCTCCAATTCATTAAAAGCTGAAGTTATGATGACTGGTTTTTACATGAATGAACTCATGCTGCGATTACTACATAAGCATGAGTCGCATCCGGAATTATTTGATTCTTATGATATAACTATTCAGCGATTGTTAAGTGAAATGCCAGAAAAAATTGTATTACGCTATTATGAAAAGATATTATTGCAGTCATTAGGTTATGGTGTAATTCTTGATCATGAAGTAGGGTCGGGTGAAGCATTGATCTCTGAAAATAATTATTATTATAAATTTGATTTCGGACCTTCTTTAACGGCAGATACTTCCGGCTCAGGCATTAATGTATCAGGAAAAACATTATTGGAACTCGATGCAG
>CAYTIZ010000259.1:0-3853 GCA_964437885.1 uncultured Enterobacteriaceae bacterium | reverse complement strand
GTGATTCCTCTCATGTCTTACACCTCTTGCGTTGATCGAAAATTCCATGCGCTATCCGCTTCATCCGAAGCGGATGCCACCAACATGTTTGTAAGCCGCACCCGCCACACCGGACTTTAAAGCCGTGGTTTTGTCGTGCAACACTCTCGGGGTATCTATCTGTATAGAGCTGCCCCGAAAAAATACTATTACTGCGTTCGCGCTCAACGTTACCGGACAAGCAGCATGGGCAACGTAACAAACCGGTAGAACACGACTCGTCACTTCGCTGAACTTCATTTCTCATCGTTGTCATCAATATTCCCAAATAATTAACGGGATGCCGAACCACGCTAAACCGATAAGCAGCCCGACAAGCGCGCAAAGTTTTGCGAATATGATATATCTTAGAATGTCGTAGCTAATTGAGTTTTTTGCAAGACGCAGACTATTCTGGACAGCGACGTTTGGTTCTTCTTCAGACCCGTGAAAATCAAATATACAATCTTTTTTCATAGCCTATCCCTTGGTTGTTGGCTTTAACGCTGGGCTTGGAATTTCTTGTTTATCCCGCGTTAGAGACAAGATATAACACGTTTCGTGTTGCTGTCAACACATAACGTGGTTATTTTATTGGGGTTTTCAAGCATAGTTAAGTTCAGCTACAATTTGCTTTCTGGTTGAAATGAAAACCAATAGAGGAATAAGGATATGGCGACACAGCACGAACAAGATCAGGTGAGGCGCATGACTAGCAGCAAGAAGTCTGAATTTGATGTGTGGAGCATAGCGAAACTGCTTGTTGGTGTGTTTTTATTGGTTTTTGCGTTGTCAATTTTTTTGCCTGGGACTGAAACAATAGAGTCGCCAAGTACAACATATCCTAGATATACACAATTTAATGTGTCGGCAGAAATGCTATCTGGTGATTACAACGCTAATGAGGTTGCTGCAGATTTAAAATATAAAGGGCAACGTTTTTCTATATCTGGGAAAGTACGGTCAATAGAGCAGGATTTTTCTAATGAACCTGTTGTGGTGTTTGATTCTGGTGGTACCTTTAGCAATGTTAGGGCAAAGCTAGAGCCTACAGAATCACAAAAAGACATTGCTGCTAAGTTAGTGAAAGGTCAGATCTTGACAATTGATTGTACCGGCTATGGAGAAATATTTTCCATGCCATTTGTTAAAGATTGTAAGTTGTGATTTTTTGTTTATAAGCTCATTGAATAGGAAATATGATGCTCAGATTTTTAACTTTTATATTTTTTATTTCTACGCCTGTTGGCGCTCAAATTTACACTTGGGTTGATGAAAAGGGGGAAACGCACTTTTCGGATACCCCTGTAAATGGATCGAAACCAAAAACTGTAGAAATTGACGTCCATAAACCTAGTGATCTGCAACGATCGATAGACAACATTGAAAGCAAGCGGAAATCAGCACGGCTTATATTAGAGCAGAAGCACGCTAGGCAGCGCAGGTTGTCTGATAAGGCTCTAAACCGCAGGATTGATAAAATCTACGCTGACTCAGACAAACGACAAGCAAAGTATGCTGAGCGGCGGTGCAAGTTGGCGAAACGCCACTTAAAAGAGACGCGGAGCCAGCAAAGAGATGGTTATACGGTGTCCCAAAGCAGATTTATCGATAGGAGACTTGTTAGGTACAGACAGCAGATCAAAGATTATTGCTAAACACTAAGCCTACAAATCGAATTCAACTTTTACCGCGACGCCAACAATAGTGCAGTTATCGTTTATCTGAATAGGCCTGTAATCTGGATTTAACGGCATTAAATACTTGTTTGGCCCATCAATAACAAGTTTTTTAAGCGTTGCTTCCGCTGTATCGTCAAGTCTTGCCACGACTATGCTACCGCTATTTGCAATAGCGTCTGGATCAATAATAACCACGGAGCCTTCAGGGATTGAAGGTGAGCCGAAGGGGTTTGCCATAGAGTTGCCAACAACCCTAAGCGCAAAAGCATGCTTGCCCACCTTAGCTGTTGTTTCCCTCCATTCGTCGGCCTCACCTGCGTGAAAATTATCGACTATATCTTGCCATTCCCCGGCTTGTACCCACGATATGAGGGGCACTTTCCTTTGTACTTTAGGCCCAGGTTTTAATGACTGAGTTTCGTAAACCCCTGGTTCTTCTTGCACTTTCTTGCCGCTACCAAACTGCAGCCATTCCGCTCTTACGCCAGATGCTCGGGCAATGGTAGTTATTTCTGCTGTAGCAGGTTGCCTTATTCCATTTTCATAATTTGAAATTCTGGTTTGTCCGTCTTCCCATTTGCAAATCTTAGCAAACGCTGCTTGCGATATCCTGAGCCCAAGTTTGCTAGCTAATATTTCGCGTGCTTGGCGTATTCGGTCACCCACCGTTTCACTATTATTTTTCATACAGCAATTAATACACGCTTTGTGGTATTTTAATAATAACGACTCGTGTTGACTTAACACGTTTCGTGTTATATCTTCTTGTTCTATGTCATACATAAACAATCTTCGTAAAAGATTTTCTGAAACTCAACGTCAGTTTGGTGCCGCTTGCGGCATCGGTCAGACAGCCATTTCCAACTACGAGCGTCTTGCGAGAGTGCCATTGCCTGAACATGCGATTAGCATTCGTGACCATGCTCGTAAATCTGGTGTTAATTGTTCTCTTGACCATATTTACTCCGATTTTTTCGATTCAAAATATAACCCTTTATCCTCGTAATGCACATTTCAATTATATTTTTATCGATTGTTGGCATGTGTTCTCGACGTTTTTCATTTAATCAAAAAAGTCTTTACAACGCCCTACAATTTCGCTGTACGGGGGTGTAAATGGATCAGCAAGCACTTTGGTGTGACACGTTTGAAGATTCGCTTAAAGCGGTCATCGATGCGATTGGCGGGCCAAAACGGGTAGCAAGTATGCTGTGGCCGGCAAAAGCTATTGCTGAAGCTGCGCGGTATCTGAATTGTTGCCTTGACCCTGAACGAGCGGAAAAGCTGCATCTCTCTGAGGTGCTTTTTTTGATTAAGAAAGGACGGGAAGCAGGATGTAATACTGCAATGTATTTTCTTACTGACCATTGTAATTACACCCGCCCAAACCCTGTTGATCCTCTTGATCAGAGGGCGCAATTGCAGCGCGAATACATTGATGCTGCAAAGCAAATGAAAGCCCTAAGCGAACGTATAACGCGTTCTGAAAGCGAGATTATTTAATAGTTATGCCTCGAATTAGGACTATAAAACCTGAGTTTTTTAGCAACTATAAGCTATATAAAGCAGAGCAGGAATCAGGCCTACCCTTGCGTGTTGCCTTCGCTGGTTTATGGACTTTGGCAGACCGAGAAGGCCGCTTCAAATGGATACCACAAGAGCTAAAACTAGGCACTTTACCCTTTGATGATGTTGACTTTTCACGCGTGCTCCACGCGTTAGGCACGCGTGGTTACATAAAAAAATACCGTGGAAACAACGGACAAAATGAAGAGTTTTTCGGTTTCATTCCTTCATGGCAGGATCATCAATGCATAAACAACAGAGAATCCACTTCCTTACTGCCAACACCCAATCAAATCAATATGTTAGATCCAGAAAAAGACGCGTGCACCACGCGTGCACCACGCGTAGACCACGCGTGTCAAGGGGAAAGGAAGGGAAAGGAAGGGAAAGGAAAGGAAAGGAAAGGAATAGAGACTCAGTCCGAATCACGATCTGCTGGTGTGATTCAAACAGATTGGCATCCCGACGAAAACTCAGTGGCCTGGGCAATCAATCTCGGCGCGACGAGAGAGTTTATCGAAAACACTTTGGTCCCTGGTTTTGTCGCCTATTGGCGTGACACCGATGATAAAAAAAAATCCTGGAAT
>CAYTIZ010000258.1:0-3856 GCA_964437885.1 uncultured Enterobacteriaceae bacterium | reverse complement strand
GCATCATTCATATTCTTTTCTTTTATGCGTTGAGTCAAAAATATTATTGGTACATGCTTGGCATTTTCAGCAGGTTCTTTTTGTAAGATAGCTTCTTTACTGATCCCTGAGTCACCTAATATTTGTGTTACATCAGCAAGCACACCGGGCTTATCTATTGCTTGCATGCGCAAGTAATAAGCCGTTTCTGTTTCTTCCATTGGCAGAATATTAATGTCGGTTAAAGCATCAGGCTGAAATGCAAGATGTGGCACACGATTTTCCGGATCCGTTGTTAAGGCACGAACGATATCAACCACATCAGCAACAACAGCTGAAGCAGTGGGTTCAGCACCTGCGCCAGCACCATAATACAATGTGGGACCAACTGCATCACACTGAACTAAAACCGCATTCATAACACCATCTACGTTAGCAATTAAACGTCGTTCTGGAATTAAGGTTGGATGAACACGTTGTTCTATGCCATTTTCTGTTTTACGTGTAATACCCAAATGTTTAATGCGATAACCTAATTCACCGGCATACAAAACATCTTGTTGTTCAATTTTACCGATACCCTCGGTATAGGTTTTATCAAACTGCAGTGGCATACCAAAAGCAATTGAGCCGAGAATAGTTAACTTATGCGCTGCATCAATACCTTCGACATCAAAAGTGGGATCGACTTCAGCGTAACCAAGATCCTGCGCTTCTTTAAGTACATCTTCAAAGTCACGACCTTTGTCACGCATCTCCGTCAGAATATAATTACCGGTACCATTAATAATGCCGGCTATCCATTCGATTTGATTTGCAGCCAGTCCTTCACGAACTGCTTTAATAATAGGAATGCCTCCGGCAACACCAGCTTCGAAAGCAACGGTAACTCCTTTAGCCTGTGCCGCTGCAAAAATTTCATTACCGTGTAAAGCAATCAAGGCTTTATTCGCCGTAACAACATGCTTACCATTTTCTATGGCTTTCAAAACCAACTCTCTTGCAGGAGAGTATCCACCAATTAATTCAATAACGATTTCAACTTCAGGATCATCAACCACAATAAAAGCATCATCAGAAATTTTATCTATTTGATCCAAACCTTGAATCAAATCAGAATTGTAATCTTTAGCCGCAGCATGGGTAATTTTAATTCCACGACCGGCACGACGTGCAATCTCATTAGCGTTACGTGTTAATACACTGACGGTGCCACCGCCAACCGTACCTAAGCCTAATAATCCTATCTTTACTGGTTCCACAGTTAACTCCAAATTTTTCATTAAATATCTGTGAGGTGAAACGTGAAACGTGAAGCGCATTTTTCACGTTTAACATTTCACATTTTTTCTTTTAACTCTTCACGTTTAACGCTTCACTTTCATTTTGTGTTTCTTCTTTCAACATGGCGCGGATAGAACGTATCGCTTGTCGAGTACGATGTTCATTTTCAATCAAGGCAAAACGTACAAAGCTATCACCATAACTACCAAAACCAATCCCGGGCGATACGGCAACTTTTGCGTCAACTAATAATTTCTTTGAAAATTCAAGTGAACCCATTTCTTTATATTGATCAGGTATTGGTGCCCAGACAAACATCGTCGCTTGGGGTTTTTCCACTTCCCAACCAATAGAATTCAAACCATCACATAAAACATCACGACGTTTGCAATACATATCTCGAATTTCAGCAACGCATTGTTGATCTTCTTCGAGTGCCGTAATCGCAGCAACCTGAATTGGCGTAAATGTACCGTAATCCAGATAGGATTTAATTCTTGAAAGTGCTTTAACCAAAGTCGGATTGCCCACCATAAAACCGACACGCCAACCCGGCATGTTATAACTCTTGGACATAGAGAAGAATTCAACAGCAATATCTTTTGCGCCGGACACTTGTAAAATTGAGGGTGCGGTATAACCATCAAATACAATATCCGCATACGCTAAATCCTGAACTACCCAAATTTTGTGTTCTTTAGCAATCTCAATAATCTTGCTAAAAAATTCCAAATCAACACACTGAGAAGTTGGATTACTAGGAAAATTAATCAATAGTATTTTAGGTTTCGGCCAATTATCACGAAGCGATTTTTGTAATTCTTCAAAAAAATCGATGCCTGGACCAATCGGTACATGACGTACATCGGCACCGGCAAGTACAAAACCATATGGATGAATTGGGTATGCAGGATTCGGAACTAAAACCGCATCACCATGATCGACAACCGCCATCGCTAGATGAGCCAAGCCTTCTTTTGAACCTAAAGTCACTATCGCTTCAGATTCAGGATCAAGATCCACATCATATCGAGTTTTATACCAATTACAGATGGCTCGACGTAATCGTGGAATCCCTCGCGACATAGAATAACCGTGAGTATCATCGCGTTGCGAGGCCTCAACCAGTTTATCTACAATGTGTTTTGGCGTCGGTTGGTCAGGATTACCCATACCAAAATCAATAACATCCTCGCCACGATGGCGCGCCTCCATCTTCAATTCATTAACGATATTGAAGACATAAGGGGGTAATCGATTAATACGTGGAAATTCTTCGTTCACTTTCTGACCTTAAAGCTTTAAAAAACGGGAGATTATACGGTATAGCGTATAAACGATACAGAACTGTTTAAGCTGTTTGAAGAGCCAGAACTTTATTCTACACTCCCGTATAATCAGCCAATGACAAATGTTGCTGTAGTGCAGATGGTCTCCACCAATACTGTCGCTGAAAATCTTGATCAGGCTCGAAAACTCATTGCAGAAGCTGCTTCTAAGCAAGCGAAACTGATAAGCCTGCCTGAGAACTTCCCTTTAATGGGCAAAAAGGATGCGGATCGACTGGCAATTAAAGAAAGCTTAGGCACCGGGCCATTACAATTATTCCTATCAGAACAGGCAAAGCAACACCAAATATGGTTATTAGGTGGCACTATTCCGCTGGGATCGACAAATCCTGATAAGGTCTATCCAGCCAGTCTTCTATACAATCCAAAGGGTGAGTGTATTGCCCACTACAACAAGATTCATTTATTCGATGTGCTGGTAGATGAATCCAATGATGAATCCTACTGTGAATCGGACAACTTCGAAGCAGGAAATGAGATTATTGTAGCAACGACTGATATCGGTAATATTGGGCTTTCGGTTTGTTATGACCTGCGTTTTCCGGAAATGTACCGTAAAATGCATGACGATAATGTGCAAATTATTACTGCACCATCCGCCTTCACTGCAACAACCGGCGAAGCACATTGGGAATTATTACTTAGAACACGTGCTATTGAGAACTTGTGTTACGTTCTTGCCTCTAATCAAGGAGGGACACATGTAAATGAGCGCGAAACCTGGGGGCATAGTATGATTGTCGACCCTTGGGGATCGATACTTGCGAGTGTCGACAAAGGTGTAGGCATTGCAGTTGCTGAAATTGATTTGGAAAAGCAACGTAAACTACGAACAATGTTCCCTGTACTGGAACATAGAAAAATTTAGAAGTGCACTTGTAATTGCTGGAAAATAAGTTCCAGACATTTTCAACCACCTATATCCGTATAGGCGTCCTGCATCGCCTAAAGCGCCTACTGTTGGTACAAGCTATTTCCGCCATCCTTGGCGGCCAATTACAAGATACGAATTACGAACAATGAGATACAAAATATGAGTAATGCCTTAGAAACTGCACAATCGATTTTACTTGATAATCGTGGTCTTGAATTAAACGATGTTCAAAATACATTAGACCATCTCATGCTACCGTCTATCGATCAGGCTGATCTTTATTTTCAATCCTCTCATTCCGAGTCGTGGGTACTGGAAGATGGCATTGTTAGAGAAGGCTCATACAATATAGATCAAGGAGTTGGTGTAC
>CAYTIZ010000257.1:0-3885 GCA_964437885.1 uncultured Enterobacteriaceae bacterium | reverse complement strand
TAACCAACAATCTGTTCGACCCAGACTTAATCAGAGGATCCTTAAAATAAATCTTCAACCGATAAATAACGTTCGCCAGAATCATAACTGAAGATTAACACGCGACTGTTAGCTGCTATTTCATTTTCTTTTTGTTTTAAAGCGGCGAGGGTTGCGCCTGATGAAATACCTATAAAGATACCTTCTTCTTTAGTGCAACGACGTGCCATCTCAAAGGCAGCTTCTTCTGAAACTTGAATGGTGCCATCCAGAATCTCAACATTAAGAACATCAGGAATAAATCCAGCCCCAATACCTTGAAGACGGTGTAGTCCTTTTTCGCCACCACTAATGACAGGGGACTTTTCAGGTTCCACGGCAAAAACTTGTAAGTTTGGCATTTTTTCTTTCAATACTTCGGCACAAGCCGTGATATGACCACCCGTGCCAACACCGGTAATTAAATAATCAAGTCCTTCCGGGAAATCGGCCAGGATCTCAGGGACAGTGGTGTCTTTATGTGCTTGTACATTTGCCGGATTTTGAAACTGTTGTGGCATCCAGCCATTTTCATGTTCTTCAAGTAATTCATTTGCCTTGGCTATTGTGCCACCCATGCCAAGTTCTTTTGCTGTTAACACTAGTTCAGCGCCAAGTGCTTGCATGTATTTACGTCGTTCGATAGACATCGATTCGGGCATGGTTAGGATTAAACGATAACCTTTAACTGCAGCGACCAAGGCTAAACCGATACCGGTATTACCCGAAGTTGGCTCGATAATAACAGTGTCTTTGTTAATCAATCCCTTTTCTTCTGCATCCTCGATCATGGCTCTTGCAATTCGATCCTTAATGCTGCTGCAAGGATTGAAACTTTCTACTTTCATCCAGACTTCAATATCATCCCGGAAAAGTCGGTTGAGTCTAACATGAGGTGTGTCACCGATAGTTTGTAGAATGTTGTTGTATTTCATTATGGCACCTTGTTAAAAACAGTTAGAAATAAATTATCAATCTGATTATATACTTATAATAACGCTATATCACCCAAGCTCATATCGCTTTCATTGATTGAATTTTCAAAGTTAAACAAATACCTCTACAATAATAGTATATTCGTATCAGAGATTGAGAGATAGTTAGACAGAATAATAAAAGGCTCTAGATATTAATAGAAAGATGAATTCTTTGTTATACAGTTTTATTTTTAAATCATTATTGTTGTTCTGTGCTTTTTTATTTGCTCTTTATCCAGTAACCGTTTTGTCTAAAGCTACAGCAAAAGAGATTTGTTTCAATTTCTATATTGTCACAAAAAAAACAAATCAGGATTCAGAATCAAATATTTATAATAAGCAAAAAATAATAATCATGAATCAATTGTCACAAACACAGTTTGTTTTTGATGAAAATCTGGAGCGACATTGCCCTGAATTCCTTTTTTCAAAAGGAATAGTTAAACAAGTTAAATGGAATGAAGTAAGTTGGCTAAGTCAACCTGTCGATCAAGGCATTAATGAGCCATTTAATGATTATCTATTTAGAAAATTAATTGAAGCTTCAGATAATATCCAGTTAATTACTAAAAAACTCAACCAACAACCAGAAATAAAATATCGTTCTTTTCTCGAACTTCATCCTGGTCGGGCAATTATTAGAGCTGAAAATACATTGCAAAAGGTAATTGATTATCGTGAATTATCAAATAATAAAAATTTATTATTTACAATAGAAAACGCAGTAACAAAAATTAAATTCCAATTAGATTCTTACGAACAAGGAGATAGTGTGGCCATTCTTAAAAGGGCTAAACAAAGGATAAGTAAATATGGGCAAATAGACCTATCGAGCGCGCGTAGTTGGCACGATGGAAAGTTAACGTTCTGGAATGATATCGAAGCTCAAAACACGTCAATAGAATTGAAAAATTTACTTCGATACTTTCGAACACCCGAAAATCAATGTTTGGATGTCTATGTTATTCCTTCAGGTAAAACTCCATCGAGAAGTCTTAAAGAAGTTCAGGAAAACGGGAAGTGGACTGACCGCGGTGGTGCAGCGATGTCATCAAATAATTTTCCACGAACGACGGCTGGAAAAGGGCATGCGATCTTACTAACGTATAACGCGAAAATATCAGAAAATCGGCTTGCGCATGAATTTGGACATCTATTACTTGGCAAAGGCAATGCTCATCTAGGTAAAAAAGAAACAGACTTAATGTATAAAAATAGCGAAGGCGGTTCCTATCTAAATGAAATGGAATGTTACAAGATCAGTGAAAATGCAATGACATTTTTTGGTGGCGCGAAAGATAATAGTCTATCAAGACCATGATCTGCCAATAGAAAAACGGAGCGTTTTTCTATTGGCAGATCAGGTCATTCATATGGGAATCAAGAGCAATGCACGGATTAAAACGGTATTTGATTTTTTGGATAAAGCACTGTAGGAATATGCGGGCAGGTTGAAAGGGATAAACAAAAGCAGTTGAAAATACAAACGAATACAGCTTCGTTTAATCCCAGTTACATGGACTATACTTATTCAATATGAATCTGCGAGAATTCGTTATTTTAGCACTCTGTTTTTCCCTTTATGGCTGTAGTGATTACCAAACAGGCTATAGAGATGGTTATGCAGAACATGATAAAAAACAATGGTTCGTGTTTGGCAGAGATAGATACTTCAAAGGATATCATTCAGGACATGCAGAAAAGTTTCAGCAAGACTGGGTTTTTGAAAATCCGGTTGAAGAAAACTTACTACATTGTCCTTCTGTCATAGTTCGCACTGATCCCCTCATGTTTCTACCATCTGAATACAAAAGAATTGCGCAAGACATTTATCAAATAATTGAGTAACTGATATAAACGAAAAAGATTAATTTTTCGTGAGTCACTAACAAATTGTTACTATCATTGATCCATGTAAATAAAATTATAAGGTAATAGGGGAGATAAGATGATGTGGTTATTAATTCTAGGGCTTGCGATGTGGTCTGCTATCCATTTCTTTCCTTCAATTGCCAAAGACGCACGTGAAAACATAATCAGAAAAGTAGGGCTTTTACCTTATAAAGGACTATTTGCAATCTTGATTGTGTCATCCGTTATTTTAATAGTATTTGGTTGGCGCAGTATAGAACCCACAGATATCTATCTTCCGCAAAGTTGGGGTAAGCATGTCACGTTTCTCCTGGTTTTATTAACATTTATTTTATTTGTCGCTGCAAAAAGAAAAACAAACATAAAACGAATACTGCGTCATCCTCAATTAACTGGGCTGGTGTTCTGGAGTATTGGTCATTTATTTGCCAACGGCGATAACCGATCATTGATATTATTTAGCTGGCTTGGCATCTGGGCAGTTCTGGAAATGATTTTAATCAGCCGACGTGAAGGAGATTGGATAAAACCTGAACCGGCACCGGTAAAGAGCGATGTCGTTACAGTAATAGGTGGTTGTGTAGTATATGCAATCTTTTTAATGGCACATCCTTATTTAACAGGAATCAAACTGATGTTATTTACAGGGATGTAATGTATATCGTTTGTGCAGGAGCATACAAACGATGATAGTGTGTATTGGAGGTCTTACTATGAAATATGCAGCAAAAAATCAATTAACTGGAACGGTTAAAGAAATCAAACGTGGTGGAGTAATGAGTCAGGTAAATCTTGAAATTACAGCCGGCGCATCCATGAGTTCAGTCTTAACAATAGATTCATTGGATGATTCAGGAATTCAAGAAGGTGATCAGGTAAAAGTAATCGTTAAAGCCGTTAATGTTTTGTTAGTAAAAGAATAAATACAGTAGATGCGATTACATGGACGCCTACAGGGATGTAGGCTGTCTCTTGATCACAAGTCATCGGTGATTTCGAGTTCTTTGATTATTTCAAA
>CAYTIZ010000256.1:0-3888 GCA_964437885.1 uncultured Enterobacteriaceae bacterium | reverse complement strand
CTTTGCTTTAAGCATGATAGGTCATTTCAAAGTTAACGGGACAGCAGTGATATTTATTACTTAATCGCGAAGCGACAGAATGATTGCCCCGAGTTTATCCGAGGAATCTATATAATAAGCAATTTTTATACCAAGAGTTTTTTCTAGCTAAATTATAGGAAAAATTCACATATCAATAATAATAGTCTAGTATATATCTTATAAGCATGTGGGTTGCTCATTTTAATTAATATTCAGTTACTTACTTATATTTACAAGGAGTATTCATATGAAATATAGCCCCTTTTTCTTAACAATATTACCGTTAATCTTTTTCTCAAATGCCAGTGCCTATGACAATTTCGATCTTGATGATATTCGAGGTTGGGATATTGTCAGTGTTGAAACCTGTCTTGATGCAGCGATTGATACCATCCCCGGTCATCCCAGAAAACTGGAGATGAAGATGGAAGGCGGTGTTCCTATTTATGAGTTCGATATAGAAGCAGAAGATGGAAATATCTATAACGTTGAATGTAACGCTAAAGAAGGCTTCATTGTTGAAATTGAACGTGAAGTTTCTGCTGATGATCCGGTGTTTAAGAAGTTAGCAAAGATTAGCAAAAAAGAGGCAGAAACAATCGCACTCGAAATTCATCCTGGTAAAGTTGTAGCAAGTGAACGTGAAATAGGTTTTGATGGCACTGCAACCTATGAGTTCGATATTCAGTCTAAACTGGGTTACGAAATTAAGGTTGATGTCGATGCGACCACCGGTAAGATTGAAGAAGCCAATATCGAGTTATACGAGATAGGTATGGAAGCGGAATAAAGAATATCAGCTTAAGTGTATGAAAAGCGGGACATGGTTCCCGCTTTTTTTATTGTTTAATTTAGTGATAATTACGCTACTAAGTAAAAAATCATTTTAAATATCATATTCTGAATAAATTACTATCATTCGTCGTAAGAACTAAACCCTATCAACTTATTTGGATATTAATTACGATTCTTTTTTCCGGAGTCATAGCACGTCTGTTTTGAATAGGAAATTTTCATGTTCGGATTTAAAGAGAAGAGATGAGATGAGTGGACAAGGGCTTAATATGAATTGAATTAGCAAGGTTTGAGTCTGGTTAGAAAAATCATTTAAGAGAACTTTGCACGAGCTGGTAGTTTTGCCTTGTTAGAGGAAAAAATAACAATCGTGCTAAGGTTTTCTTAAATCAATAATGCGTTCTTCAGTGATCAACATATCAAGAGGCATATCTGTTTCTTCTAAAGGTAATTCATCAACAATTTGAACTTCAAAAGCAAGTCCTATCTTTGTTTTGACCTTGTTCTTTGAAAACCAGCGATCATAATAGCCACGACCGTAGCCGAGTCGATCTCCCATTGTTGTAAAGCCAACTCCAGGTGTGATGGCAACATCAAAAGGAGCTGATGCTGTTTGACTAGATTTAGGAGTCAAAATACCCATTTTGTCGGCTTCGAGATCAGATAAATCTTTAAGTGTGATGGCTAGCATTTCTGTTTTACCCATGATTTTGGGTACGGCCAAGACTAAATTCCGTTCTAAAATATGTGATATCAGGGAGCTGGTTTCAACTTCACTTAGGTAGGATATATAGCAAAATAGGTTTTTAGCCTGATTAAATTCATCAATTTCATGCAGAAACTTGATGATTTTCTGGCTCATCTCAGTGCGCTCACTTCCAGGGAGTTCTGAGCGACGCTGTTTTAATTTAGTTCGCAGCAGTTTTTTATGTTCATGTAGATTCACAGGAAAATATTAAAAGTTATTATTTATCAATATGATGCATGTTATTTATAAATATTTTATTATTGTCTACGACGTCGTTTTTTTGCTTAGCATTATAAGTCAAAGTCAGTCGCATTTTACATGGTGCAAAAGCACTGTCTTTACTTTCTTTTTCGGTGCTTTTACGTACAATAGCGCCTTTTTTCAAGCGGGTATTTTCTTCCCGTGATAATTCAGAATTTTATAGAGGTCATCAGACGGATGCTAACAATTAGATTGTCTCGAACAGGTGCAAAGAAAAAAGCGTTTTATCATATTGTCGCGGTTGATAGTCGTAAAAAGCGTGATGGTCGTCCACTCGAACGCCTTGGTTTCTTTAACCCATCTGCAACAGGTCAGGAAGTTCTACTTAAAATCGATATGGAACGTATTGATTACTGGGTATCGCAAGGTGCGCAGATATCTGACCGTGTTTCAAAATTGATTAAAGATAATGCAGCAGCGGCAGCAGCGTAGTCCAAAGGTAAATAAATCAATTGCTTAAGTTGTTTGTGATTTAGGCAAAAGTCGGCATTAACTGTTTAATGCAGGAGAATAAGCCCCAAATTATCGTTGGCCGTATTGGTGGGGCACATGGTGTACGCGGTTGGATGAAGATCATGTCGTACACTCGACCAAAAGAAAATATTTTTACTTATTCACCCTGGTTGATACATGTGGTCAATACATGGCAGGAGATTGATATAGAAGAATCTCAGCAACGTGGTGAACGGTTATTGGTGAAAATCTCAGGAATAGAGAATCCTGAAGATGCGCGACTTTATATGAATTGCGATTTGGCAATAACACGCGAACAATTGCCTACTTTAGAAGAAGGAGAGTATTACTGGCATGATTTGATTGGTCTTGAGGTTTTAAATCAGGATGAAATTAATTTAGGTAAGGTCAGTAAAGTAAGCGAAACAGGTGCTAATGATGTGCTTGTTATTAATGGATTAGACAAGAATAAAAAAAGATTATTGATTCCATTAGTGATGGATGTTTATGTAAAAAAAGTTGATTTGATCGCTAAGGTGATACATGTCGATTGGCAACTTGAAGACTGATGTTTCAACTTGATGTTATAACGCTGTTTCCGGAAATGTTCTCGTCCGTTTTAGAGCACGGTGTCATTGGAAGGGCGCTAAGTGATAAATTATTAGGATTCAGAAGTTGGAATCCTCGTCATTTTACACAGGACGTTCACCGAACCGTTGATGACCGGCCTTATGGTGGTGGGCCGGGCATGGTAATGATGTATGAGCCAGTATGCTCTGCTATCGCCAAGGCTAAACAGGCTCAACCCGGAACCAAGGTGATTTATTTATCTCCACAAGGCAGACGTTTAGACCAAAGTGGTGTAGATGAGCTGTCTAAACGAAGTGGAATGATACTGGTATCTGGTCGTTATGAAGGTATCGATGAACGTATTATTGATGCTGAAATAGATGAGGAATGGTCAATTGGTGATTATGTTCTCAGTGGCGGTGAACTTGCTGCAATGGTGTTGATTGATAGTGTATGCAGAACACTGCCCGGCGTGTTAGGACATGAGGATTCAGCGAATGAGGATTCATTTGTTGACGGTTTATTGGACTATCCGCATTATACGCGACCAGAAGAAGTTGATGGTTATACGGTGCCTGATGTTTTATTAAGTGGCCATCATGAGAATATACGTCGTTGGCGTTTAAAACAGGCGCTGGGAAAAACATGGCGAAGTCGGCCAGATTTAATTGAGTCAATTGAGCTTAATGATGAACAGAAAGGATTGTTGCAGGAATTTATTACTGAAACCGAGCAATCTTAAGGGTACCTACAAAAATAGTAATTTTTTCGTGAGAACAAGGAAGCACCGCGCGGAGAACCGCAGTGTATAAGACATACATAAGGATTCGAGCACGGAGCTGACGCAGTTATCGCGGAAAAAGTGCATTTTTGGAGGTGTCCTTGAAGAACAACTAAATATAGATATGTAATTGGAGTATTAAAATGGCAAACATAATCGAACAACTCGAAACCGAGCAAATGACACGTAAAATTCCTGAGTTTGCTCCGGGTGATACTGTTGTCGTTCAGGTAAATGTAAAAGAAGGTCAACGTGAGCG
>CAYTIZ010000255.1:0-3916 GCA_964437885.1 uncultured Enterobacteriaceae bacterium | reverse complement strand
TTCTTCAAATGCACCGACTTTTGTCAGTGGCACATCATCCATAAAATCATTTTCAACTGCAAAAAGACTCACGCCCATTTCAGCAACATTGAGTGGAGAATATTGTTTCTGCTTCATTAGTTCCATAACACGCTGACCACGTTCCAACTGCTTACGTGTCGCTTCATCAAGATCCGATGCAAATTGTGCGAAAGCCGCTAACTCACGATATTGCGCTAGTGCTAAACGAATACCACCACCTAGCTTTTTAATAATCTTGGTTTGCGCTGCGCCACCCACTCTAGATACAGACAAGCCCGCATTAATCGCTGGACGGAAACCTGAGTTAAATAAATCTGACTCCAGAAATATCTGACCATCGGTAATCGAAATTACGTTGGTTGGTACGAAAGCAGATACGTCACCCGCTTGCGTTTCAATAATAGGTAGTGCCGTTAATGAACCCGTCTTACCTTTGACTTTGCCGCCAGTCAACTTCTCAACATAATCCGCATTAATACGTGCCGCACGTTCTAATAAACGAGCATGTAAATAGAACACATCACCAGGATACGCTTCACGACCTGGCGGACGTTTTAATAACAATGAAATCTGACGATAAGCCCAGGCCTGTTTAGTCAAATCATCATATATGATCAGGGCATCTTCACCCTTATCACGAAAATATTCACCCATGGTACAACCAGAGTAAGGCGCAATATATTGCATCGCTGCTGATTCAGAAGCGGTTGCTGCAACAATAATCGTGTGCTCCATGGCACCATGCTCTTCAAGTTTTTTGATTACCACTTTAATCGAAGAAGCTTTTTGACCGATAGCGACGTAAATACATTTCACGCCAGTACCCTTCTGATTAATAATGGCATCGATTGCCACAGCGGTTTTACCTGTTTGTCTATCACCAATGATTAATTCACGTTGACCACGTCCGACTGGCACCATCGCATCAATTGATTTCAAACCTGTTTGTACTGGTTGATCGACTGACTTTCTTGCGATTACGCCAGGTGCAATTTTTTCAATGGGTTCATGAGCTACCGCTTCAATGTCACCTTTTCCATCGATTGGGTTACCTAATGCATCGACTACGCGACCCAATAAGGCTTCACCAACCGGTACTTCAAGAATACGTTTGGTACATTTAACAACATCGCCTTCAGAGATGTTTTCGTAACTACCTAGAATTACCGCACCAACAGAATCTCGTTCCAGATTAAGCGCTAAACCAAATGTGTTACCTGGGAATTCAATCATTTCCCCTTGCATCACATCACTTAACCCATGAATTCTGGCAATACCGTCAGCAAGGCTTACTATCGTACCTTCGGTACGTGCTTCGGTATCAAGATCCATTGACTTGATTTTCTTTTTAATCAGGTCACTTATTTCAGTTGCACTGATAGACATATGTCTTTCCTCTATTTAATAACTATTGCGCAAATATACTATTTAATTCTTTCAAACGACCTCGAAGAGATGCATCAATCACAGAATCACCTACTCGAATTATTACTCCACCGATCAGATCTTTATCTTCTTCAATATTGATATCGATTTTCTTACCTAAACGTTTGGAAATTGATTCAGAGATAGCGCTTACTTGAGCATCATCCAATGGATAAGCTGAAATAACGTCAACTTCACTAATACCTTCTACAGCAGCTCGTTTTTGCTCAAAAAGCTCAAACACTTCTGTAGCAAGATTAATACGTTCAGCATCAATCAAAACCCGGATAAAGTTTTTACCCGTTTGACTTAACTTGTCGCCACCAATATCAGCTATAAACTCATATAACTGCTCACTACTCAATTTCGGATTATTGATAACCGCACTCATGTTGTCATCAGAAACAATCACACTAAGCAGATTCAACATGGCAGACCATTCACCAAGCTTGCTTTCATCAATTGCTTGATCAAAGGCAGCATTCGCATAAGGTCGGGCAATGGTTGCTTTCTCTAACATCTATTTATAATTCCTAGCTTATTACTGGCTTATAACTGTTGGCTAATTTTTGCCAAAACTTCGTTATGAGCATTCTGGTCAACTTCTCGCATCAAGATCTGTTCAGCGCCAGCAACAGCTAAAGTAGCAACCTGGCTTCTAAGTTCCTGCCTGGCTTTTTCTTTTTCCTGCTCTATCTCGCTCAGCGCACTTTCTTTGATACGTGAGGCTTCCGTTTTCGCATCATCTTTTGCCTCTTCCACTATTTCATCATGGCGCTTTTGCGCCTGCGAAATAATATTAGCCGCTTGTTCTTTGCCTTTATTGATTTCAACAGCAGATTTTTCCTGCGCTTCAGCAAAGTCTTTTTGACCTTGTTCCGCAGCAGCTAATCCATCAGCAATTCGTGTTTCACGCTCTTCCATTTGTGACAGCAGCATAGGCCACACAAATTTCATCGTAAACCAAACGAAGATAGCAAACGTTACAAGCTGACCTATTAAGGTTGCATTAAAATTCACTTAAATCACCTATATATCGGGATGACTATTAAAGCCAGTTAATATTATTGGCCAGCAGCAGCCTGAAACGTAGCAACAAAAGGACTAGCCAGTGTAAACCACATGCCAATACCAATACCGATCATGGTTACCGCATCAACAAGGCCTGCGACCAGGAACATTTTACCTTGAAGCATAGGAGCTAATTCAGGTTGACGCGCTGCGCCTTCCAAAAATTTACCACCCAATAAACCAAAGCCGATTGCTGTACCAAATGCACCCATACCTAGAACGATTAACACACCCAATGATGTAAACGCCAAAATAGTTTCCATCTTTATTCCTCCAAAGGATTTTACTTAAACTTAAAATTAAAAATTAATGATGCTCATGCGCCATTGCCATATAAACAATGGTTAGCATCATGAACACAAACGCTTGTAACAAAACAATTAATATATGAAATACCGCCCAAACAAACTGTAACGCGCCACCAAGAAATGAGCCAATAAAGAACGGCAACGCTGAACCTAATAGAGTAGCTATTAATAAGAATATGAGTTCGCCTGCATAAAGATTACCAAATAACCGCAATGCTAACGAGACAGGTTTTGCCAATAGACCGACAAACTCTAAAAGAAAGTTTGCAGGAATCAACACAATTTGGACAAATATATTTTTCGAAGAAAACGGATGTAATGTTAGCTCAGCGATAAATCCGCCAACACCCTTCATCTTGATACTGTAATATATAATCAGCATAAACACGCCTAGCGACATACCAAAGGTAATGTTCGGATCGGTTGTAGGCACAACCTTGAAATACAAATTAGGATCGCCTGTTATAAATTGTGCCATCAATGGCAACAGGTCAACTGGCACGATATCCATCGTATTCATCAGGGTGATCCAGATAAAGATGGTCAGAGCCAAAGGTCCGATTAAAGGATTATGAACCGACATAATATCGTTAACATTTTTGTTAACGAACTCAACAATCATCTCGATCAGATTAGAAAAACCGCTAGGTGCGCCGCTATGTGACTTTTTCGCTACACGATAAAAGAAAAAACAAAAAACCATTCCCAGAAAAATTGACCAGCCCAGTGTATCTACATTGAGTGACCAGAAACCCATATCGAGAGCTTCTTGTGGGCTATGAGCGAAAGTCCAGCTTGCCTGTTCCAAGGGGCCATCCGCCCTTTCATAGCCTTCTGGTAATTGTCCTAATACCAGATTTTGCAAATGATGCTGAAGGTATGAATTCGAAGTAAGTTCTGTTCCGCTCGCCATTTCTGTTAAATCATTCTCAATTATTATTTTTCATCAAAATTGCCAGGCCGGCTAGATTCATTAATAAAACTAAGCCATAACTGACAAACATCAAACCAATTTTTAACGATTCAACCTGTAAAATTGAAGCTGCAAATATCATTATTGTCGTAACAATCTTTATTGCCTCGCCAAAAAA
>CAYTIZ010000254.1:2495-3955 GCA_964437885.1 uncultured Enterobacteriaceae bacterium | reverse complement strand
GCACATGAGGATGGCCCAGATGGCCGATAAAGTTACAGATAAGCAATTAATAGATCGCGTTAAAAATGGCGAAAAAGCGGCCTATGATTTACTTGTGCTTAAATATCAGCAGCGTGTTATTAACCTTGTTTCTCGCTTTGTCAGGAACCAAAGTGATGCTTTAGATGTCACACAAGAAGCATTTATAAAAGCATATAGAGCTTTGCCAAATTTTCGCGGTGATAGTGCTTTTTATACATGGTTATACCGAATTGCCGTTAATACAGCGAAGAACTATCTTGCTGTACAATCTCGAAGGCCATCAGGAAATAATTATGATGTCTCTGAAATTGAACAAATTGAAGGTGCTGATGCTCTAAAAGAACAGGCAACACCTGAAAATTTATTACTTAAAGACGAGTTGCAGGCAACAGTTTTAAAAGCGATAGAAGATTTACCGGAAGATTTGAAAACGGCGATAATGCTTCGGGAAATTGAAGGTTTAAGCTATGAAGAGATAGCAAGTGTAATGGAATGTCCTATCGGCACAGTAAGGTCTAGGATATTTCGTGCACGTGAAGCCATTGGTAATGAAATGAAACCGTTATTGGAAAATTGAGATACAGGCTAAATATCATGAATAAATCTAACAATGAACAGCTTTCGGCACTCATCGATGGTGAACATGAGAACGAACATATTCTGGATAATTTAATTCATAATCAAGACATGAAAAATATATGGTCACGCTATCACCTTATCGGTGATTGTCTACGCGATAATTTACCAGAAAAAATTTCTAATCAGGTCTCTATTCAAGTAACGAACGCTCTACGCGATGAACCTACTATTCTTGCTCCAAAAATAACAAAACGATTTAATACAAAACCCCTTGTGGGTTTTGCTATTGCGGCATCTGTTGCAATGGTCGCTGTATTCAGTATTAAAAGCGGTAATGAACAAGATTCATCTTTTGAAAGTGCGCCAACAATTGCTGCTACTACAGTTGCCCAACCCCAGGTATATAGCTTTCCAGTACCACAAGTTTTACCGGCTGCAATAAAGAGATCAGATACACTTGATTCTGTAGCAAGTCAGCGTCTTAATAATTATTTAATAAATCATAATGAATATCGAAGTAGTGGCAGAGTGAATGCTATTTTACCTTATGTCAGAATTGTCACTACTGAACCACTGGAATGATCTTAGTTGAAACTTAATTTTTTATTTGTTTTTAGCGCACTTCTTTTCGGAAGCATTAGCTCTGCCTATTCAGACAGTAATACAATTGATCCTCAGGTTTTGATTGATGAAATGTCAAAAGCAAGTCGCGATTTAAATTATGATGGTATTTTTATTTATCAACTTGGTAAACAAATCGATACGATGAGAATTATTCATAAATCAGGTGATGATGGCATTTATGAACGCCTTGTTTCATTAACAGGTAATGAAAGAGAAGTGATTCGAGACAAGGAAGT
>CAYTIZ010000254.1:0-2468 GCA_964437885.1 uncultured Enterobacteriaceae bacterium | reverse complement strand
TGATAAAAGTAGAGTAGGAAAATTAATTTCAACTTATTTGCCTAGCCCGATTAAATCGATTTCTGAGTTTTATAGTTTTGAACTTGCTGGAGAAGATCGTGTTGCTGGAATGGAAGCATGGGTAGTCATTATCAGACCAAAAGATAAGTACCGATACGGTTATCAGCTATGGATAGAAAAGAAATCTCGTTTATTACTTAAATCGGAACTCAAAAACCAGTTAGGTGTAACACTTGAGCAAATTATATTTACTCAGTTGGAAGTTTTTGATGAAATCGATGATGCATTATTACAACCATCAATGTCTACTGAAGGTTTTACCTGGTACAACAATGTAAAAAAGGTACATTTTAAAGTTGATAATGAGAAACAATGGAAAGTAACGTGGATACCTGTCGGCTTTACTATGAGTGAACAGAAAACAGAGAGAATGATAACTAGTCAAATGCCAGTAGAACATTTCGTTTATACTGATGGTCTTGCAATGGTGTCTGTTTATGTGGAGAAAATAAATCAGCAAGCTGACACAAAAGCAGGCTTATCCAGTTTTGGTGGAATAAATACATATTCAACTCATGCTGAAGGATACCAAATTACAGCAGTGGGTGAGGTACCCAAAGACACTGTTACCTTAATAGCTGGCTCGGTAAAATCATTTCATTAATCCCTCTATATGTTATCTTTTAGATAAAATCCGTAACGGAATATAAAAAAATGCATCAAAAAATATTTAAGACGATTGTTGTTTTAATTGCTCTTGTTCATGTCAATATTATTCAAGCACGATCCCTGCCTGACTTCACTGAGCTTGTTAATAAAAATTCTTTAGCTGTGGTTAATATTAGTACTAGCATGAAGAAATTAGCGTCAGGTGGATTGCCGCCTGGCCATAAGCTGCCGGATATTCCCGAAAACAGTCCATTCCATGATTTCTTTAAAAAATATTTTGATGAACTTCCTGAAGGACAAGATCCATCAGTAGAACGTTCGTCTTTAGGATCCGGTTTTATTATTTCAGAAGATGGATATGTTATTACTAACAACCATGTTGTAAATAATGCCGAAGAAATTATTGTCAGATTAAATGATCGACGCGAATTCACTGCCGAGTTAATTGGTGCAGATAAGCGTAGTGATATTGCAGTATTAAAAATAGAGGCTACAGATTTGCCTGCATTAAAACTTGGAGACTCATCAAATTTAAATGTTGGTGAATGGGTTTTAGCAATAGGTTCGCCATTTGGTTTTGATCATTCAGTAACAGCTGGAATTATTAGTGCGATAGGTCGTAGTCTGCCGAATGAAAATTATGTGCCTTTTATACAAACTGATGTTGCGATAAACCCGGGTAATTCTGGAGGACCTTTATTCAATCTTGACGGAGAAGTCATCGGTGTAAATTCTCAAATATATAGCCGAACAGGCGTTTTTATGGGGCTATCTTTTGCTGTGCCAGTCAATGTTGTAAAAAATGTATATACACAATTAAGAGAAAATGGACGTGTGGCCAGAGGTTGGCTGGGGGTTTTAATTCAGGATGTGACACGTGAATTAGCGGAATCTTTTGACATGGAACATCCTCATGGCGCATTGATTGCGAAAGTATTAGATGGTGGGCCTGCAGAAAAAGCCGGTATGGAAGTGGGTGATATCGTTGTTAAATTTAATGGTAAAAAAGTGAATTTTTCTTCTGATTTGCCGCCTTTAGTTGGCAGTACTCCTGTCGATAGTAACGTAAATGTAGAAATAATTCGTCGTTCAAAACACAAAACTATTCAGGTCAAAATTTCTGAATTGCCTACTGATGATGCCGTTATCGCTAAAAAAGGTGATGAAAAATCGACTGCCGATGCTAATTCTTTAAATGTTATTGTTAAAGACTTAACAAAAGAGCAGGAAAAAGAATTTGAAAGTGATGGGCATGGTGTTTTAGTTGAAGAAATTTATGCCGGACCCGCCCAAAAAGCAGGAATACGTCAGAGAGATGTCATCCTACAGATAAATAATATTAAGATTAAAGATGTTTCTCACTTTAATAAATTGATGAAAGATTTACCTAAAGGACGTTCTATCCCTGTGTTAATTTATAGACAGGGTGGCCCCATATTTCTTGCTCTCAAAATTGATGAATGAGAACGAATTAGTCTTATCAATATATTCCAGACCAGAATGTCATTTATGTGATGAGATGTTTGACGCTTTAAAAAAATGGCAAGGCCGTTTTAATTTTAAAGTGGATATAATCAATATCGATCAGGATACATCTTTAACAGCACGTTTTGCTGATCGTATACCTCTGTTAGCGGTTGGTGATATAGAAATTTGTGAATATCATCTTGATGAAAAGGCACTTTTACGTTTTTTTGAACAAGAAAAATAGTCTTTACCTTCCCCATATGCTTCATTCGTTGCCTGTATTTTTGAGGTGATTTGGGTATGTGGGCAAGATCATATAGAATCGCGCCTTT
>CAYTIZ010000253.1:0-4013 GCA_964437885.1 uncultured Enterobacteriaceae bacterium | reverse complement strand
TGAGGATGGGAAAGATTTGTCCAGAAGGCAAGATGGATATTTTTCTGAGAGGAGCAATTTAGGCAAGGAATTAAATGAAAAGCTAGAGCCAATTATTAAAGACGGTAATCATTATGAGAAAAAAATTAGCGGAATTGTACAAAGACCTTTAAGAAAGTTTGATTTGTGGAGAGAACTTAGAACTAAGAAATTAACGTACAGGAATACATTCTACATATTCATTATTAGTAATTTGATATTTTTCGTTCTAATACCTGATTATTTAGAAAAGATTGGTCAATTTTTTCAAAGGTTTTCTGGATTATTAATACCTGTAGTTGATAACGAGCTAATGGGTTTACTAATGGCAAGTAGTTGGTTTTCTTTTATTTCATTTTGGATAATTAAATCCTATTTGCAAAGAAACCTAGGGAATGAAATAAAACTCTATAAATATTAAAACGTATTATTACTTAAATTCATCTAATATTGATTCAGAACTTTTTAGTTCGCTTTTCTCTTCTTTGCCTTCCTTGTCCTTGGGATGATTTTTAAGTTTAGAATGGGAAATATGTTTACGGTACGACAAGCCTGTTCCAGGCAAACCCACACTTGCTGTATGTCCTTTCTTGCCTATTGTCCAGTTGATACCTCGTCGTCCAATAGTAATAGAAAATCCAGTTTTACTTATATTAAGTGAAACATGAGGAAATATACGAATTCTTCGCCAAAACCTTAAACTCATTACTTAATCCAATCGACAAAAATTTTATTGAAATATTCAGTTCTTTTTCTCATGACGTAAATTCTAATCGCATCTATGTATTTCTTTCGGTTTTCTGATGAGAATTCAATGTCAGGTATATAATTTCCCTTAAATCGATTGCAGACACTACAGGACGTTACAGTATTCTCTAGCTTGTCTTCTCCTCCCTTTGATCTCGGATATAAATGGTCAACTTCGGTTATCATGAAAGTATCAAAATCTTGAAGTAAATATTTTCCACAATAGACGCATCTGTGTTTGTCTCTGATAAAAGTCTCTTTAAAATGCTTGCTCATAATTATCTCGATGGCTTAACTATTTTAGTTTTTCTTCTGTATACCCTACCTGTTAATTCAGAGGAAGAATGTGCAAGAAGGTTCTGTGCATGTTCTAACTCAATGTCACTAGCAACCTTAGCCCTCAAATCATGCTCTGTAAATCTTTCTGTTAATTTTGTTTTCTCTAACGCCTTATTAATGAAGCGTCTCCAGATTGAATCAAAACCATTCGCAGTTCCATTTTCTTTTACATAAGGTTGACCAATATTGGTATGAAACAGCCAGATAGAATTTATTTTCTTTCGGACTTTTTTAATTTCATCAATGGATAATCGCAATTCATCACTCCATTCAATAATTAAACTTTTTCCTGAGCTATGCGCTGTCTTTCTGGGCGTGACATGTATACCATCTTCTTTTAAATCAGATAATTTTAACGACAACATATCACCACGCCGTAAACCGATTAAGAGTTTTAATCGGACATAGTTTTTTATAAAAGGAGAGGCGACGGTTAATGCTTCTTCAATTTCCCAATCTTCAATATATCGTCTCCTTGGGGGAGTACTGAACTTCCGAACCTTGCCCTTAATGGGGTGGTGCTCCGTTAATCCCCACTCAATGGCTTTTGTGAAGCAATGACTCAGGACTTCAATATCCATGTTGGCCGCTCTTTTACCCTCTCGACCTCGAATATCACGGAATTGATAAACATGCTTAGGCTTAACACTATCAATCGGCATATGACCGAATACAGGCTTCAATTTACGGATAGAAAGATTGTTTGCCTCTTGTGATTTCCATGCTTTCGTTGGAATAACTTCTAAAGCATAACGGTCTAGCAACTCTGCCATGGTTTTGGCATCGGAGAAGAGTTCCAGTTTGTCAGCCCAGACTCGGTAGGCTTCGTTTAACGATCTGCCGAGAAGAAATTCTGTCTTGCCATCCCAGAGTTCGCGAAGGTCATCAGGGACGCGGTAGTAAAACGCACCGTGCTTATATCGCCACCGTGCAGGTAATCCGAAATTCTCAGGTTTACGTGGTTTAGGTGACATGAAAAGAGGAGAAATCAGGTTGGTATTCCATACCTTTGTTTGAGTAGTGCTGACCTCCCATCATGACCTCAAAATGGGTACGTGAAATTAAAGGAGTACCATCTGCCCGAGGTATGACCGTAAATCCTTGTGAGCGAAGATAGCGAATCTGTGCCGAAGGTTTTTTTCTGCCAGTAATTGTGAGTATTTCATCGTTGGTCAGGCAAATTGATATCATTAACTTTTACCTGTGCTGAAATAGGGTTCTAGTTTTTTTGGAACACCGTCTCGAACAATAAGATTAAATACAGTAGATAGGTCTCCATCATTATGTTGAATAATTGCATTTATGTGTTTTCCTGCTGCGTGTCTTACCCATTCAACAGAACGTTCAAGGGTCATGTCTTTTTGTTTTTGTGTTGTCTTTATTTTTATTTGTTCTTTGCTAAGATAATGTAGTGCTTTATATGCCCCTGCCAGATATTGTCCTGGCTTAATTAAAATTTCCCACGGAATATTTCTATCTTTGTTCCGTAATTCTAATTCAACTCTAAACCAAGAATTATTTGGGTCACCTTGTTCTTTTCCTTTTTCATACATCCTTATTAATTTTCCACTTTTTCTACTTCCTACTTCATAGGTTTTTCCATCACCCGAATCACAATCATCGTATAAAAATTGTTTTGGTGGTCTACCGTTAGCGTTAAATAAACCATCTGAGTACCAACCTTGGCAGATATTAATATTTACTGTTTTACCTTCAAAATCATCATGAGCAAGATCACATCTAGTAATAGTTGAGCCTGTAAGTTGTCCCCATTTATATATTGCATCCCAATCTTTAACAAGCGCACAACCATGACCGTTAATCTCGACATGAGTCGTATTATTTTGAGATTTTCCACCATAAGCTAGTAATCCATAGCAGCCAAGATTGACTCTGTGTTTATAACCATTCCAACCTGATTTAGTGCCTTTCCAATCATCCGGAGATATACCAAAAAGTCGATGCAATGTTTCTTGAAATGATAAGTGTTCTTTATGAGAACCATCACCTTTGATGGTAAAAGCTAACCAATCAACATGTGCAATATTTTCTGGTTTTGACTCATCTGGAATGGGTATAAATAATGGTGCGGCGTACCCTCCACGACCACGAACTAATAAAACCCGTTCCCCGTCATAAGTACTTTCATTGCTTAGTGTTTGGTCTGTATTAGTTTCCTCCCGTATTACTAGACGGGAAGGTTCACCACCCACCAAGGGCTGCGCCTCTTGCTGGGTAGCTTCTATCTCGTTAGATTTATTCGAATTGTCATTAAGGGTAATCATTACCCTTGACTATAGGCGAGTATTTCTAGGCGGTCAAGGGTATTTAATACCCTTACTCTATTTCTTTACGTTTTTCTACTTTGATGTCACCACTGACGATTTTCCAGAATTGTCCCATTTTTTTGAAAAAGGCATAACCATAATTACGTTCGGCTAATGATCCTTCTTCCTCAAAGTATTCTTTCACATTGATGTTGAGGACTTCCTCATATTTTCGAATAGTACGTTTATTATGTGTGATAAAAAGGACTTTCCAGCCAAAAGCATAACCAACTCTCAACATACCTAATGCTGACTCTAGCTCTTGTAATTGCCCTTTAAATTTAGCAATAGCTTGTCTCTCAATCTCATGCATTTCATCGAGTTGTTTTCTGCTAAGCTTAGGTAGCTTTTCGATATTTTCTTTATAGTGTTTAGAGATTTTCATTTTAGTAAAGGGTATTAAATATCCTTAATTTTAGAAAATATTTAGATATATAGCAATTTATTGGTGATATTAATGGCTGAAAAATTTAACCATGTAGCAATTTTCAGAGCAAGAATGCTGATTGGGGATAAAATTAAAATTTCAATTGGATCTTTGAAAATTGAATCATTAACAGGGCCAATTACATTTGATATTGC
>CAYTIZ010000252.1:3392-4033 GCA_964437885.1 uncultured Enterobacteriaceae bacterium | reverse complement strand
TATTATATAAACTGGGTGTCGGATCAACCGTTCCGGCAGGAGCGATTTCCATTAATTTACTGATGGTAACCGTCTTTGCAGAAACTAACTGTTCCAATTGTTCTACCCCTGCACCAAACTTGGATTGAAAGGCGGCCGGGTCAATCTTTTCAATCAGATCATTAATTGCATCTTTAACAGATATTTCACGCAGAGAGGTGATAGCGAGTGGTCCAAAAACACCTGCGCTTGCCCAGGCGGTTAATAAACGGCCATGGATTCCACCGACAAATTTTGTACCAAAAATATCAGCCAGATAAGCAGGTATCGTAGCGAAACCACCGCCATACATAGTGAAAATAATCATCGTGGCGGCATAGAAATAAACCAGCCAAACCGTCGAAGGGTTTACGCTAACTTGTTGTGCGGTATAGGGTATTGAGCAATATAAAATAATGCCAAGCGTGAAAAATATCCAATAGGTATTCCTGCGGCCGATATAGTCAGAAGCACTGGCCCAGATAACGCGACCCACCATATTAAATGCACTGATCATCAAGACATAGGTCGAGGCAAAGCCAAAATCAACAATATTGGGCAGAGTTGAACCAAATATTTCATTTATCATGGTCTTGGCAACTGCTAATACACCAATGCCTGCG
>CAYTIZ010000252.1:3130-3382 GCA_964437885.1 uncultured Enterobacteriaceae bacterium | reverse complement strand
CCCTCACTGCGGCCACCTTAAAACAGAGCACTACCCAACGTTTACAAAACTGGCGTGTTTTCAAGTCCCCATCAATATGAACACTGTGTTGGGTGATCATGGCATGTTGCTCATCTTCAGGTGGCGGTGTCCAGCCTTCAGGCGTCCAGCCTTCACGAGGCACACGATAACCAAATGCAGCACACATCATAATGACAAAGTAGATAACACCTAATGCGAAAAAGGCCTGGGCGACACCAACTGTTCCCGTGC
>CAYTIZ010000252.1:0-3109 GCA_964437885.1 uncultured Enterobacteriaceae bacterium | reverse complement strand
TTCCGGGCCAGGCACGTACATACTGGCTAGATCATTAGCACCGACAATAACGACTTCCTGTAAGTTACCGGCAATATCAGCCAGTCGGCGACCGGACTCATCAGTTGTTAAATTGACATTAACTACGGTGCCAAGATATTCAGGTGCTTTATAAAATATTTTAATAAAGGGTTCGATCATAAATTTTGCGATCATGGCACCACCACCAAAGCCCATAATCGCTATTCCAGTCGCCATACCTCGACGATCAGGAAACCAGCGTATTAAAGTACCAACTGGGGAGACATAACCCAGACCCAGACCACAGCCACCAATAACGCCATAACCCAGATACAATAACCAGAGTTGACCAGTGAGTATGCCGATACCGCCGATGATAAAACCACCGCCCCAACAACAAGCGGCAACGGAACCGACCATTCGTGGCCCGACTTTTTCCAACCATTTTCCGCCCACGGCAGCGGACAATCCGAGAAAAACTATCGCTACGGTAAATATCCAGACGACACTTTTCAATGTCCAGTCATCTGCAGCGCTGGTTACTACACCAAGACGCTTGATTAAGGCCGGATTGAATAAACTCCATGCGTAAACTGAACCGATACAGAGATGAATTCCTAATGCCGCAGGAGCTACTAACCAGCGATTAAAACCTTCTTTCGCGACGATGTGTTTTTTGGATAGTATTTCAAGCATGTTATAGATGTTTCCCTGAAAATATTCTAAATGATTATTGTTGTTTTAAGCTTATTAGCCGAATTATTCAGTTATTTTTATTGTCACATTTAATAGCTAAAGAAAATACTTATTTGACAGCCACAGGATAATCAGTATTCTGCGAGATTGAAAGTATTAGGTGCCAACTGTTTTTATAGCAGTTGTGTTAAACGGGAAGTCGGTGCGTTTTAAAACAATGCCGACGCTGCCCCCGCAACGGTAAGTGAGTATAAGTTTGTTCAGTAAGTCACTGTGTTTACTAGTATTTATAGACATGGGAAGGCGAACAAACCGATGTTTTCATCACTCATAAGCCCGGAGACCGGCCTGATATTTATAAAACCACGCTGCGGGCGGCTGTGAAGGCTATTTTATAGAATTTAGGAAATTCTTCCTGATTCTCTACTAGAGTCCTTTCTAAATCCCCAGTTTATTAAAATCAAACGGTGCGGCGGGCACCATGGGGAGTTTTACCTAAATGTTACGTTTTAATTCACATTATTATTTTTTATCGTTATTAATTGCCATTCCTTTTCAACTTTACGCAGAAGAAGTAAATGAATTAGATGAGCTAATTATTATTTCATCAAGACTTAATTCAGATATTAATAGTTTACCTGTTAGTGTCTCGATAATTACTGCTGAAGATATTCAAAAAAGTTCAGCAAAAACAATTCCCGAATTATTATCACTAGAAGCGGGGATTATAACCCGAAGTGCTTTTGGAAATTTTGCTTCAAGAAGCGTCGTTGATATTCGTGGATTCGGTGCAACCGGCACACAAAACACCTTGATACTACTTGATGGGAAAAGACTTAATGATATTGACCAATCTTCAATAAACTATACTGCTATACCGATTGAAAATATTGAACGTATTGAAATAATACGAGGTGCAGGAGGCGTGTTATACGGAGAAGGTGCTGTTGGTGGTGTAATAAATATAGTTACAAAATCAGCACTGCCCGGGACAAAAAAAGTAACTGTTAATCAGTCTTATGGTTCATATGATTCTAAAGAATCAAATGTTTCTGTCGTTTATTCAAATAACCTGATCTCGATGAATGTATTTGGAAACCTTATTGAATCTGATGGGTACAGAGTTAATAACGATTTAAATCAAAAAAATATACTTGGAAATTTTCGACTTAATCTCAATCAGACAGAATGGTTTGCAAAATTTGGTTTATCAGAACAAGAACTGGGATTGCCCGGGAATCGAACCGTAGATCCAACTAAAGGATTAGATGAGTTAACTAATAATCGCCGCGGCACAAATAACCCAAATGACTTTGCTAATGAAGATGTTCAGTTTATTACAGTAGGTGCCAAGCAAGTTATCGTTGATGGTGTCGAAATGATTGTAGATATGGGGTATAGAAAGAAAGAGCAAAAAGCTTTTTTTAAAAGCACTCCCAGTTTTTCAGAAACCAATCTAGAGACAATATTTTTTACACCTCGTCTAACAGCAAACCTTAATTTATTAAATTTTAATCATAATATTACTGTCGGATTAGATGTATATCATTATCAATATGGTTCGAATATAGCAAATTCAATAACGAATATATCTCAACCAATACATATACTGGATGTAGAACAAGATAGTTATGCGTTTTATTTAAATAATGTAATAAATTTAACTAATAAAACATCATTACAAATTGGGGGTAGAATTCAACATGTTCAAATTGATGCTGATGACATATTTGATTCAACTGCGCCTGGTTCTTCATTTAATGCGCAGGCACCTGATCTCAAAAAATCTGATACAGAACATATGTTTAATCTGGGAATTAAAAAAATATTGACAGATTCTCTATCAACTTTTGTTAACGTAGGGCAAAGTATCCGTATTGCTAATGTAGATGATATTAATCAATTAAGTTTTCCATCACCTGCATTCACTGCAGTCCGAGAATTTACAAATCTAAGTCCACAACGGTCAAGGCATATGGATATGGGAATAGATTTAAATTCGTCAAAAATAAATGCTTCTGCAACGGCGTATATCATTAAATTAAGAAATGAAATTCATTTTAATTCAACTAGTTTTGCGAATGAGAACCTTGCGCCAACAGAGCGAAAAGGCATAGAAGTACATTTTGATGTTATGCCCGTTGAAAGATTCACTGCATCATTAAACTATGCATATACCAAGGCAACGTTTGATGGCGGCACATTTTCTGACAATAATATTCCTTTGGTTCCTGAAAATACAGCCAGTCTTAATTTCAATTATGAAATTATTCCAAGTGTAAATTGGAATGCAAACTGGAATTATATTGGAGACAAATTTTTTGACAATGATCAAAAAAATAATTTTGGTCAAAAAATACCTTCTTATTCAACAATTAATAGTAAAGTGAATTTTGAGAAGGGTCCATTAGAC
>CAYTIZ010000251.1:0-4043 GCA_964437885.1 uncultured Enterobacteriaceae bacterium | reverse complement strand
CACTAAAACGATTGCAGACTGACTATATTGATCTCTATCAAATGCATTGGCCGGAACGCGATACTAATTTCTTTGGCAAATTGAATTATTACCACGCACCAGAAAAGGACGGCGTATCAATAGCCGAAACGTTAGATGTACTTGGTGAGTTAGTTAAGGAAGGAAAAATCAGACATATTGGCATCTCTAATGAAACCGCCTGGGGCTGTGCTGAATATTTACGCGTTGCTAAAGAACAGGATTTACCGAGAATTGACAGCATCCAGAATCCGTATAATTTATTGAACCGCACCTTTGAAGTTGGTTTATCCGAATTTTCCCACAGGGAACAGGTCGGATTACTGGCCTATTCCCCATTGGCCTTTGGCGTATTGAGCGGTAAATATTTAAATGATGCAAAGCCGGAAGGAACTCGCCTGGTTTTATTCGACCGCTTTACGCGCTACACCAACCCGCAAGCAAATGCGGCAACCGAAGCTTATATCGCACTGGCAAAAGAAAACGGATTGGATCCATCACAAATGGCATTGGCTTATGTTAATAGCCGACCTTTCCTAACCAGTAACATCATCGGTGCTACTTCAATGGAACAACTTAAAACCGATATTGACAGTATTAATATTAAATTATCGAAAGACATCTTAAGAGAAATTGAAACAATCCATGAAAAAACCCCAAATCCGTCTCCATAAATACTTTTTACTATTAAGTTGCCTGTTAGTTTCGCCTACTCTGTTCGCGGTAACAGAGGCGGAAGCAATCTGGTCTTATGTTTTTTTAATGCCGCTCTATTTCATATTGATTCTGCAATCGCTACTCATTTTTCTTGCACTGATAATGAAACAGTTCGAATCAAAAAAACTGTTATTAATCAGTTCACGTATTGGCGGTGTCGTTATCGTGCTTGGATTAGCCGTGGCTTTATATTTCCAATCTTTGATAAATATAGGCTTGCATCTTTTATGTTTAATTGTATTAGTAATTGTTGTTTTAGTATTTCCAACTATTCAATACAAACTATTGAATAAACCTAGCAATAGTCCGGATTAAAAACGAAGGATAATTTATATTTGGCTCAAATTTACTTAATAATCAATGTATAATCTGGTTTCATCTAATAAATAAGAGCAATTATGGAATTTTCAGCACTAACCGCCATCTCTCCGATTGATGGTCGTTATCAAAACAAAACAGACTCTTTAAGACCGATATTCAGTGAATACGGTTTATTTCGGTTTCGTGTACAAGTTGAGATTGAATGGTTAAAAGCTTTGGCGAATCATTCTGGCATTAAAGAGATTGCTCCATTTTCGAAAAAGTCGATATCGATTCTGGATAAAGTCAAAAACGATTTCTCTGTTGCCGATGCCAAGGCAATTAAAAAGATTGAGAAGACGACTAACCATGATGTGAAAGCAGTTGAATATTTCATTCGTGACAAGATAACAAGCCATAAAGCTTTGAAAGAAGCCAGTCAGTTTATTCACTTCGCCTGTACCTCGGAAGATATAAATAATCTGAGTCACGCCTTAATGTTAAAGGAAGCACGTGATGTTGTTTTATTACCAAAGTTGGATGAAACGATTTCTGTTTTAAAAAACTTATCGAAAAAACATGCAGCAACACCGATGCTTTCACGGACACACGGACAAACAGCTTCGCCAACAACCCTGTGTAAAGAAATTGCCGTTTATGTGCATCGTTTGTCGCGACAACTGAGTCAACTGGGGAAAATTGAATTGCTTGGCAAGATGAATGGCGCGGTAGGTAATTTCAATGCGCATCTTTCTGCTTATCCAAAAGTAAACTGGATGTCTTTATCTAAAAACTTTGTTGCCGGTTTGGGATTGGACTGGAACCCCTATACAACACAAATCGAATCGCATGATTACATGGCAGAATATTTTCATGTCTTGTCTCGCGCAAACACCATACTCATTGATCTCAATCGGGATATATGGAGTTATATTTCTCTGGGTTATTTCAGATTAAAATTAAAGAAAGGAGAAATTGGTTCTTCGACTATGCCACATAAAGTAAACCCCATAGATTTTGAAAATGCCGAAGGTAATTTAGGCCTAGCGAATGGCATATTCGAACATCTTGCACAAAAATTACCTATCTCCCGTTGGCAACGTGATCTGACCGATTCAACCGTTTTAAGAAATATGGGTGTTGGCATTGCACATACTCTCATCGCTTTTGATTCTTCTTTAAAAGGTTTATCAAAACTAGATATTAATCCTGATGTACTGGATCAGGATCTGGAACAATCATGGGAAGTTTTAGCTGAACCCATTCAGACTGTCATGCGGCGTTATGGCATTGATAATGCTTACGAACAATTGAAAGAATTAACCCGTGGCCAAAATATTAATCAGAAAACGCTACGACATTTTATTGAACAACTTGAAATACCAGGTGATGCTAAATCAAGATTACAGAAACTCACCCCGCAGAATTACATTGGTAATGCTGAAGCACAGGCAAAGCTGCTTTCTAATAAATAAAAAGAGCGATAAAAGGAAGAATAAAAATGCATGACTTTGCTGAACACAAGCTCGGAGAAAGCACTGAAGACGCCGTAAGAATTACCACTCGCGAAGAAAATGCCAAAGCGGCACTGGAACTGGTAAAACAATCCAGGCAAAAATTGGCCATTATCAGCCAGGAACTCGACCCAAATGTTTATGATCAAGCCGATTTTTTGGAAGAACTAAGAAAATTGGCGATAAACAACCGTTATGTTGAAATTCGAATTATCGTGTTTGAACCTGAATTAATTGTCCGTAGAGGCCATAAACTCCTTGATTTAGCAGGGAAAATTAGCAGTTTCATTGAAATGCGCAAGGTTTCATCAAAATATAAATCATTCAATGAATCCGTACTTGTTGCCGATGAAATAGGATATCTATATCGAGAAAGTACAGATCGCTACAATGGCAAAGTAAACTTCAACAGCCGTCGGGAGTCGAAACACTTATTGGACGTATTTGACAATATGTGGGAAACCGCAAAACCGGATCCAAATTTACGTAGGATGCATATATGAAAAAATTATTTTTATCTTCGCTGTTTATATTCTTCTGGACTATTACACCCGTCCTGGCGGAATCGATGAAGTTAGAAATTATTGAATTAAAACATGGTCTGGTATCTGACATTGTTCCTATTCTCAAACCACTGGTGGTTAAAGGTGGCACGGTAACAGGAATGAATAGCAAACTAATCATTAAAACCACACCCTCCAACTTGAAACAAATAAAATCTATACTCGCACAAATTGATAATGCACCACGCCGCTTAATGATCAGCGTTAAACAAGATGTTGATGGTAATTTTAAAGTTAATGAAAGTGGCTTGTCCGGACGTTATAGCACTAAAAACATTACCATAAAATCGCCTGACACAGGTCGCGAGGGTGTAATAATACAAGGCAAAGATAGCGATGGTAATGTTATTCGCTACCGCACACTTGAAACACGTTCATATAACGAAGACAGAAACGTTTTCCGAATACAAACACTTGAAGGACATCATGCTCATATCAATATTGGGCAATCCGTACCAATACCAACACAAAATACTATCGTCACTGGAGCAGGTGTCGTCGTTCAAAATGGCATTGAATACCGCGATGTAACTTCCGGCTTTTATGTCCTGCCACGGCTACAAGGCGATAATGTTACTCTGTTAGTCGCGCCGAGTTTATCACGTGTTACTCCGGGACAAGCAGCCGTATTTGACATTCAAAATGTAGAAACCACTGCCAGCGGTAAACTAGGAGAATGGATTCAAATCGGTGGCGCCACTCAGCATTTCAATGATGATAGCCGAACCAACGCGATAAGAACAAAACGACGTGGGCAGGAACAGAGGACTGTTTTAATCAAGGTAGAAGAAATTAAATAATTACTTTCTTTGTCATTCCCATGCCGATGGAAATCCAGTCAAACAATAAACTTTAATAATTCTTTTTAACTTCATATTTCGTCTGAAGACGAGTCACTTCTTTTTGCGTGGCCAAAAAGAACTAACGAAGA
>CAYTIZ010000250.1:0-4055 GCA_964437885.1 uncultured Enterobacteriaceae bacterium | reverse complement strand
CCATATCTTTCATATTTGGCATTGTCATTCCCATAATGTTAACGGCAAGCAAACCGGATTCATGTTCTATAGCATCAGACAAAACATAAATTGCACATACGCCAATTAGCGTAATAACATTACGCAAGTATTGAGGTACAAGTTGTTTACGTAATAATTCACCTAACAACCATCCGCTAATAAATCCAATAGAAAAACCAATTAAAATAATTTTTCCAAAAGTTAATACGATCATACCTACAGCATTATGTTGTTGCCCTGAAATAATGAAATCAAAAACCAGTACGGCGAGTAAAGCCCCGAGTGGGTCAATGGTAATACCTTCCCAACGGAGCACATTAGCTATTTTAGCGTTAGGACGAACCGTCCTTAACATCGGAATGATGACTGTAGGACCTGTAACAATTACTATGGCACCAAACAAAAAAGCAAGCTCAAAAGGAAAGTCGATTAAGTAATGCGTGCTGTAGGCAATGATAAGCCATGTTATTAATGCCCCCACAGAAATTAAATTTCTTACTGTTTTCCCGTGACCACGAATATCATCAAATTTAAGCGTCAGGCTGCCTTCAAACAAGATGACAGCAACAGACAAAGAGACTATGGGGAATAATAAATCTCCGAATAAGGTGTCAGGGTCTATTAGATTAAGTACCGGGCCTACAACAATTCCTGCAATTAATAAAAAAAGAATTGCAGGGAGTCGCGCCCAACATGCCAGCCATTGACAGCTGATACCAAGCACGCCAATGCTTGCGATAGAAATTAATATATTATGATCCAAGTTTAGTAATCTCTATTATTGCTTCAGATCATGTTGAATTATCGTTATTAATTTGGCGAAGCAGTTGAGTTCTCAAAGCACGGTGGATAGTTTATGTACATCGCCACGAATTTGCCCGCAATTTTATTGAGGTATTGTTTCTGTACAGAATACGCTTCACGTTCACGTTTAGCGTAAAGATCACAATCTATGTCACTATATTTTCCGCTAATGTCTTGCAGGTAATGCACGAGTTCATGAACAACAACACTGCGTGTGTAAGCATCTGTATGTCCATCAAGTCGTTTATCCAGAAAGATAGTGCCTTTATCGTTATACCAGGCTACGGCATCACATTTTTCATTTCCATTGCATGCTATTTCAACAAAAAACGAGTGGGGTTTAAAAAGAATTTCTGGCTCTTCACCCGGATGTGAATAACTAGATAGATTTACTGTCCAACTTAGTAGTACTGCAAGAAGTTTGGCTTCCATTATATTAGCTTAGCTTAGTTGCATGGATAACAGATGTAATAGCACTCTTTCCCATTAAAAAAGCAGGGAGCAATACTAAGTATGGTCGTTCTTAGCTTACAATCCTGTTAGTGTGCGAAGCTAACTACACGATAGTTTATTAATCCGGTTTTTGAAATACCAGACTCGCATTTGTTCCGCCAAATCCGAAGCTATTAGACATAACAGTATTAAGACCGGGCTTATCATTCCGTTCAAAAGCGATTGGCATTCCTTCTGCTTCAGGATCAAGATCTGATACGTTTAGCGATTTAGCAATAAAATCATTTTCTAGCATTAATAAACTATAGATAGCTTCATTTGCGCCAGCAGCACCAAGACCATGTCCTGTTTGCGATTTAGTTGCACTGACTATAGGTATATTCGTACCTTTAAAGACTTCTTTGATTGCATTTAATTCAGCAATATCACCTGCAGGGGTACTGGTCGCATGTGCATTAATATAGTCGACGTTACTTTCAACAGAATGTAGTGCTTGCTGCATACACCTTACAGCACCTTCTCCGGAAGGCTTAACCATGTCAGCACCGTCAGATGTTGCCCCATATCCAATTAGTTCAGCATAAATCTTTGCCTCACGAGCTAATGCGTGTTCCAGTTCTTCAAGTACAAGAATACCGCCGCCGCCTGATATAACAAAACCATCACGGTTTGCATCATACGGTCGAGAAGCAGTTTCTGCCTGATCATTATATTTTGATGAAAGCGCTCCCATGCAGTCAAACAGCAATGTTGAAGTCCAATGTATTTCATCGCCACCGCCAGCAAAAATAATATCTTGCTTGCCTAACTGAATTAATTCGTAAGCATTACCAATACAGTGTGCGCTGGTAGCACAAGCTGAACTGATTGAATAGTTAACGCCTTTAATTTTATATGCAACAGAAAGACAGGCGCTATTGGTACTGGCCATAATTCGAGGAACCATGGTAGGTCCAATTTTGCGGGCACCACGATCACGTAATATATCAATAGCTTCTTGAAGGTTTTTATTAGAACCGCCGCCTGAACCCACAATTAAGCCTGTACGAATATTAGATATATTGTGTTCATCCAAAGCAGCGTCTTCGATTGCTTCATTCATGGCAAGATAAGCATAGGCAGCGCTATCTCCCATAAAACGTTTAATTTTTCGATCAATTAACGAATCAAGATCGAGGTTAATTGAACCGTGTACATGGGAACGAAACCCAAGTTCTGCATATTCAGGAAAGTATTCAATACCCGATTTACCCTTTTTCAGGGACTCAAGTACTTCCGTTTTATTATTTCCAATGCTGGACACGATGCCCATGCCAGTGACAACAACTCTTTTCAATTCCTGCTCCTAAAATTCTTCTGTTGATTTAAATAAGCCGACACGCAAATCTTTAGCGGTATAAATTTCCTTTCCATCGACAAACATAGCTGCATCGGCGACACCCATGACCAATCTTCGTAATACGACTCGTTTCATATCTATATGATAGCGGACTAATTTGTTTTTTGGTGTGACTTGACCTGTAAATTTAACATCTCCGGCAGCCAGCGCCCGCCCGCGCCCCGGAGCACCTGACCAGCCAAGAAAAAAACCGATTAGTTGCCACATCGCATCTAACCCCAGACAACCTGGCATAACAGGATCGCCGACAAAGTGGCAATCGAAAAACCAAAGGTCTGGAGTAATATCGAGTTCGGCTACTATCTGTCCTTTATCTGCTGTACCACCGTCTTCAGTAATATCGACGATGCGGTCAAACATAAGCATGGGCGGTAACGGTAACTGGGCATTGCCATCGCCAAACATTTCTCCACGTCCGCAGGTAAGTAATTCTTCTTTTGTAAAACAATTTTTCTTATTCATTCTTCCTAGTATCTCATGCTGATATTATTTTTTCCTAACAAATTAGTAATCAAGAAACATTGTGGCAGTTGTCTTGACAGCAATTTTTCGCAGATTAGACTGCATGTCTCATTCTTATTCATTAGTAAGGTTTTCATATGTCTCCAGATTTCGGTCCACTCGACAGACGTAATAGCGTTGCAGTTAAGGTTGGTTCTGTCGTTATTGGTGGCTGTCATCCTGTCGTTATTCAATCAATGACTAACACAGATACCGCCGATGCTGAAGCAACAGCGAAACAAATTCAACAACTTGCGGCAGCGGGGTCGGAGCTTGTCAGAATTACGGTTAATAATGAAGCGTCTGCTGCACAAGTCGCTAATATTTGGGAAAAACTGGATGCTGTTGGTTGTAAAGTGCCAATAGTTGGAGATTTTCATTATAACGGACATAAATTATTAAGTGATTATCCTGAGTGTGCTCAAGCACTTGCTAAATATCGAATTAATCCGGGTAATGTTGGGTTTGGCAAAAAGAAAGACAATCAATTTGCCATCATGATTGAAAAAGCCATTGAATATGACAAGCCGGTGCGTATTGGGGTGAATTGGGGCAGTCTGGATCAAGGACTCCTAGTAAAAATGATGGATGATAATGCCAATTTATCAGAGCCTCTGGATGCAGATGATGTTATGCAAGAGGCGTTGATTATCTCAGCATTAGACAATGCCAAACGAGCTGAAGAATTAGGTTTATCCCGCGATCATATTATTTTGTCATGTAAAGTTAGTGGCGTTCAAAAATTAATTTCAGCGTATAGAGATATTGCATCACGTTGTGACTATGCCTTGCATTTAGGTTTAACCGAAGCGGGCATGGGTTCAAAGGGAATTGTTGCTTCTACAGCAGCAATGGGTGTGTTATTACAAGAAGTAAT
>CAYTIZ010000249.1:0-4057 GCA_964437885.1 uncultured Enterobacteriaceae bacterium | reverse complement strand
AACAGCATAGGCATATTTACGCAATACACTATCAAATGCATTAGACATACGTTGCCCTAAATCTTTTCCTCTCTGTTGAAATAATTTCACATAATGTCTGTTTTTTAGACGGGTAAAATATCGATGATTCATATCTCCACTTACCCAAACCTGAATTTCTAAAAACCCTGCCTTTCTTGCCGTATTCAAAGTCATTGTTAACAGTTCTTCATATAAAGAAGTCGCTCTATGGCGACCAAGACCGGAAATTAAACGTGTTTTAACCTGGCCTGCAACTGGCGCTTTGGCAAAAATAAGGAGTACACACTGAGTTTTCATCATTAATAAATTTTTGCTAGTCTATTTGCATCAACATGAAAAAAGTATAAAAAACGTATTGCCCACATTTTTAATATTGTTTTTATTATTCCGTTTTCCTCCCAACGACGACTTGAACTAATCACTCTTTCTCTAAAACAAATTGGTTTTGAACGTTTCAATAATAATCGTGAAATTGCAATGTCTTCCATCAAAGCTATTTCCGGAAACCCATTAATTTCATTAAATAATTCTTTGCCCACAAACACAGCTTGATCGCCCGTTGCAATACCCGTTATTCTTGAACGAATATTCATGCATGTTTCAATTATTCGAAACAAACCATCACGACCTGATAGCCTTATATCAAAACGCCCCCATTTCTTTTCAATATTTTGTACTTCTAAAAAAAAATTAACAACGTCTGAAGACAAGGTCGTGTCCGCATGTAAAAATAAAATACAATGCCCTGTTGCTTCTGCTGCACCTGAATTCATTTGAATTGCACGTGATTTTTTTGATTGAATAACGCGATCGCATAAAGGCAATGCTAATGAAACTGTATTGTCATTACTGCCACCATCAACAACGATTATTTCATGTCCCTGTTGTCTTAATAATTGAAGTCCGTTCAAACAGTGTTCGATCTGTTTAGATTCATTTAATGTTGGAACAACAATAGAAAGTATTAATTTATTATTCTTCAAATAATCATACCTTTTTATTAGCCACAGAGTTAAAAGAGGACACAGAGAAAGACAAAAGAAAATCAAATAAAAACTGTCAGAATAAATAATCCCATTTTCAATGTTTAATGCTTGTTTCTATCAATTTCTTTTCTCTGTATTCTCTGAGACCTCTGTGGCTATTTGTTTTTTTACGTAGAAAGAGCCCCGGCACAACTGCTGCCCTGTCCTGCTGTACAGCCATAACAATGGTCACGCACGGCAACTGAGTTACCATCAACATCCGCATTAATAAGCTCAGAAATATGTACGCGTCTATCATTATCTTGCATGTTTAATCCCAGCATTTGGTTGAAATCACAATCAAAAACATTACCTTGCCAGTCAACACTAATCAAATGACGACACATTATATTTTCCAGATTTTCATTTCGATGAGATTGTTTAAGCAACATCATATAATCACTTAATTCATTTCTGGATATCAAGGTACTGCCAAAACGTTGTATCGGCATATTGCAAAGCGTAAAAAGTTGATTGAATTCGATATCATATCGCTCAGCCAATTCCTTTTTATAAGCTCTTTCAAGCTCATCTTGTGACGGTGGCAATGTAGCACCCTGCGGATTATAAACAAGATTTAGAATAAGCTTTGTATCTGATTTACCATAACCTAATCTATTCAATTGTTTCAACCCAAGGATGCTTTTTTCAAAGACACCTTCGCCACGTTGTTTATCTACATTTTCTGACTCATAACAAGGCAAAGAAGCAATGATTTCGACTTCATTTGTTGCAAGAAATTGAGCAAGATCATCCATTCCATCTTCTGACAAAACAGTTAGATTACATCGGTCAATGATATGTATATGATTATCTTTAGCGTATGTAACAAGATTTTTAAATTCAGGATGTAGTTCTGGAGCGCCACCTGTGATATCAAGGGTATGAATATTCTTTTTAAGAAGAAATGATTTAATTGATTCCAATGTTTCGAGAGACATCATCTCTGTTCTTTTTGGACTTGAATTGACGTGGCAATGAACACATTGCTGATTACACTTTAGACCAATATTTATTTGTACCGTATCTAAGTCACCTCTTTCAACCATAGGAAATTCCATTTGATTAAGGTGAGGCAAAGTATCGTGCATACGTATAATTACCTGGGGAGCCTCTGATTAATTCCGACCAAAGTCATCATCAAATCGAACAATGTCATCTTCTCCTAAATAGGATCCGGATTGAACTTCTATAATTTCCAGAAGTTCTTTGCCTGCATTTTCAAGTCTGTGTTTCATTCCTAAAGGAATATAAGTTGATTCATTTTCATGCAATAAAAATTTCTCGTCACCTTTCGTCACAGTCGCAACACCTTTGACAACAACCCAATGTTCTGCACGTTTTTCATGTGATTGTAGCGATAATTTCTTGCCCGGATTTATTGTCAGTCGTTTAACCTGGAAAGTCTCACCCATATCAATGGAGTCATAACTCCCCCAAGGTCGATAGACCTTTCGATGAGTGAAAGATTCACTTCTTTTTTCATTTTTTAATTTCTCAACTATCTTTTTTACATCTTGGGTTTTATCTTTATTAGCAATCATTATCGCATCGTCAGAATCAATAATAACCATGTCTTCGCAGCCGATAGTGACAACCAATCCTCGCTCACTTTTAATCAAACAATTCCTTGTTTGCTGTGCAATAACGTCCCCTTCAATAGAATTATTGTTTTCATCTTTATCATTGATCTCCCATACCGAAGACCAGGCACCGACATCAGACCAATCCACATCAACCGGTATGACAGCAAGGTTTTTATCACTATTCTGCGCCAGCTTTTCCATTACCGCATAATCAATAGAATCGTCAGGACAATTAACAAACGATGGCTCATCCAATCTAAAAAATAGCCCATCAGTTTCACCCTTATTGAAAGCATTCACACATGCATCATAAATCGGAGCTTGTAGGAGTTTTATTTTTTCTAGCCAAACTGATGCCTTCATCATAAAAATACCACTATTCCATAGATAATCTCCCGAACTTAAGTATTCTTCAGCCAAAGACTGTTCTGGCTTTTCCGTAAAACCACTTATGGCATGAATAGTTTGATTATCAATAGATTGAATTTCATCAGCAATATGAATATAACCATAACCTGTTTCTGCAGCATCCGGTTTAATCCCAAAAGTAACCAGATAATTTTTTTGCGCCATCTCAATACCGGCATTTATTGCTTCGTGAAATAAATCGACTTTTCCAATGATATGATCTGCCGGCATCATAATGATAATCGCATCATCTTGATTCAATGAAGCCACTGTTAAAGCAGGTGCAGTATTTCGACCCACAGGTTCAAGAATAATATGACTGATATTTCTGGAAATGTTTGCGCTTTGTTCTGCAACAAGAAAACGATGAGCCTCGTTGCATATAATCACCGGGTCTAAAATATCAACCGAAGTACTCAACCCATCTAATCGTAAAAGCGTGTTTTGTAATAAGGTATTATCATCAAACAATTTCAAAAATTGTTTAGGATAATGTTCTCTTGATAATGGCCAGAGACGGGTTCCACCCCCACCAGCCAATATAACGGGACATAATTTCATTGATACGCCTTTTTATTTTTTTATGTTATAGCAAATAAATAAATTCGTAATAGATTTAAACTCATCCTTCTTAATGTTAATAATGAATTTTATCAGATAAACTCCAGCGATTATATCGCCCTGATAGCTAAGATAGATGATGTGCACAGCTATGTTAAGGCAAGATGACTGCCTGAATGAGGGTAATAGAGTTGTTTCGGAAACAGAAAAAAGTCGAGTCTGGAATTAATTTTCCAGTGATTACAGAGGACGGATTACAGAGAAAGTCAGGGGAGGAGCGTAAACGACGCCCCTCTAATGATGATGTGACTAGTTTTATAAAGTAGCTAAATTCTACATATTCATAAGATTTTTTAACTGCATTGAACAGTAACGATAGAGAACTCTGGATTAAAAATTACTCTCTATTAGTTGGCTTTATCATCTTAACATGCTTAACCACGATACAATTTGAAT
>CAYTIZ010000248.1:0-4060 GCA_964437885.1 uncultured Enterobacteriaceae bacterium | reverse complement strand
GAACGACCACGAAGTTGATTATCTATAGGTCGTGACTCATGCCGCTCCGTACCTATAATATGTAAACCTCCGCTATCCAGAACCTGTTTATGGCGTTTATCCCAATCTTCTTTAAGTTTATCGATTTGTTTTTGGTCAGGCTCCTTTAATGACTTAATTTCTGTCTCATAATTTCCACCCAGAACAATGTCCGTACCACGACCTGCCATATTTGTAGCAATAGTAATTGAACCTGACTGCCCTGCTTGAGCAATAATTTCAGCTTCTTTTTGATGAAATTTGGCATTTAATACCTGATGCTTAATCTTTTCTTTATTAAGGATGCTGGACAAATACTCTGATACTTCAATAGAAGCCGTGCCAACTAATACAGGCTGACCTTTTGATTGACGATCTTTTATATCCTCAATCATAGCTGCATATTTTTCCGTTGCAGTTAGAAAAATAACATCGCTTTGATCATCTCTAATCATTGTCATATTTGTCGGAATAATAACGACTTCCAGGCTATATATTGATTGAAATTCAAATGCTTCTGTATCCGCAGTTCCTGTCATGCCAGATAACTTTGAATATAAACGAAAATAATTTTGATATGTTATGGATGCAAGAGTCTGGTTCTCATTTTGTATCGATACACCTTCCTTTGCTTCTATCGCTTGATGTAAACCTTCAGACCAACGACGACCTTGCATTGTACGCCCGGTAAATTCATCAACAATTAAAATCTCGTTATCCTTAACAATATAATCAACATCATTTTTAAATAAGTGATGTGCTCTTAACGCAGCGTTTAAATGATGCAGAATAATAATATTAGCTGGGTCATATAATGTCTGGCCTTCTTTAAGAATATTATGTTCTGTTAATAATGCCTCAATATGATCATGCCCATCTTCGGTAAAGTAAGCCTGTTTCGATTTCTCATCCAGAGTAAAGTCGCCAGGACCATCCTCATTTTTTTGAACTACTAACTTGGGAATTAATGCATTTATCGAGAGATATAATTCTGATTTGTCATCCACCATCCCTGAAATAACTAAGGGTGTTCTAGCTTCATCAATAAGAATTGAATCTACTTCATCAACGATAGCAAAATTTAAACCTCTTTGAACACGACCTTCCTTACTAAACGCCATGTTGTCACGTAAGTAATCAAAACCAAATTCATTATTTGTGCCATAGGTAATATCACACTGGTATGCAATTTTTCTATCTTCTGTTGATAGACCGCTAACAATCACGCCTGTACTTAATCCGAGAAAATTATATATCTGACCCATCCATTCAGAATCACGTTGCGCCAGATAATCATTAACAGTAACGACATGTACACCTAAACCTGACAAGGCGTTTAAATATGCAGCTAATGTTGCAACCAGTGTTTTACCTTCGCCTGTTCGCATTTCAGCAATACTGCCATTATGCAATACCATCCCGCCAATGAGTTGCACATCAAAATGACGCATATTTAAAGCACGTTGACCCGCTTCCCGAACCAGGGCAAATGCTTCAGGTAATATGCTATCGAGACCTTCGCCTTCTTTAATTCTTTCTTTTAACTGATTAGTTTTGTCGGGAAAATCTTCATCATTTAATAACTTAAATTCATCTTCAAGAGGATTTATTTGCGTTACTATCTTGCTTATTTTTTTGACTACCCTATCATTTCGAGTACCAAATATCTTTTTTACTAAATCTTTAATCATATTTATTGTCTTTATTTTTTCACGCAATATGTCACGTACTGTTACGCAGAAAGAATTCTAATCGGTAAAAAATTGGAGGATTGCTATTTCAAAGAAATATATTTTTTGGGATTGACTACTTTTCCATTGTTCACTACTTCGAAATGAACATGCGATCCTGTTGCTCTTCCTGATGAACCCATTAGAGCAATAACCTCGCCTTGATCAACCTTTTGGCCAACGACAACCAGATTTTTCTTATTATGCGCATATCGTGTCTGGTAACCGTTGCCGTGGTTTACCTCTACTATATTACCATATCCATAGCGAACACCTGACCAGGTAACAATCCCGGAAGCAACTGTTAGCACAGGGGAGCCCGTCTTGCCCGCATAATCAATACCACCATGAAATTCCATTTTTCCTGTCATAGGATCGGTGCGCATACCAAACAATGAAGAGACCCAGCCAGTCATTGTTGGACGACCAGTTGGAATAGTCTGATTCTGCAATGTCCTATCAATTAACATTGATTCCATTGCCGCCATTTTTTCTGCACGATCCTGTATTTTGAAATTTAACTGTTCCAACTCTTCAATAAAGTCACTGACCCCCATCGAACCGTGTAAATTAATTGACTGCGGCCCACCTAAACCAGGGGGTGATGTAACATCAAATTCTATTTCATTAAAATCAGCCATATCAGCCAAGCGAGAACCAAGAGCATCCAAACGCATAACATGAGCCTGCAATTTACTTAATCTTGCTGCTAAAGCATCAAGATTCTTTTCAGCATTTTCTTGTGCCTGATTAAGCATTTGTTGCTGAACTTCTATCTCTTGACTCCAGATAGGTGCCGTTTGGCTATATAGAGCTTTAAATGAACCGCGTGTTAAATTTAGAGCGTAAAGACTTCCTGCATGAAAAACCAATAGACCAGCGACAACACTTATAATCATACAAACACATAGAGTTACCGGCCCGAAGGTAAAAGACTGGCTCTTCTTTTTAGATTTTGATATTAAAAATAATTGCATATTTATGTTGCGCCAAATTTAAACCTGTATACTAACTTTTATGACATATGCTGATAAAAAAAATAAAACTCTACCTGTCAGCGAATTATTACTAGATAAGCGCTATGCTATAGCTGATCTTTGTAAAAAAGCTAAGTCAATCCAGATAATAGATCAAAAATTAAAAACATATCTCGATCCATCTCTACGTGATCATTTTGAACTAGCGAATATAAAAACAGATGTTGCAACTTTGCTAGTTAGTTCTTCTACTTGGGCAACCCGCCTACGTTATAATATTCCAGCTATCCTTGACGCCTTAAATAATCAATTAAACTTTACTTATGTAAAAACAATCAGGATTAAAGTAAAAAAAATACTACCTGATAATACCGTGTTAAATAAAAAACCAATTTTCTTATCCAAAAATTCAGCTCAAGTCCTTGTTAATGTTGCAAATAATTTTAGCGACCCCGAGCTACGAGCATGCATTTTAAAACTTTCGAAAAACTATATTAAATAAATTAATCTGCAGGAATTGCCTGCATAAATGAAATTGGTGCTTCATACCCATCTTCAAAGCTAATCAACTCCCATGAATCTTCATTAGAAATTAATTTACGCAATAATGCATTATTTAATGCGTGTCCTGATTTATATCCCTCGAACGCACCAATCAAACTATGCCCAAGTAAATATAAATCACCAATCGCATCAAGAATTTTATGTTTCACGCACTCATCTTCATATCGAAGACCATCTTCATTAAGAACTCTATAATCATCAACCACAACGGCATTATCCAGACTTCCGCCTAATACCAGGTTCTTCTCGCGTAATAACTCAACGTCACGCATAAATCCAAAAGTACGGGCACGGCTCACTTCTTTAACAAAAGAAGTTGTAGAAAAATCAATTTCTGCATGGCAATTTCGATCATTAAAAACAGGATGATCGAACTCAATCGTAAAGCCAACCTTGAAGCCGTCAAAAGGTTCAAACACCGCCCATTTTTCCTCATGCTCAACGCGAACTTTCTTTTTTATCCGCAGAAATTTCTTTGCAGAGGACTGCTCCTCAATACCAGCAGACTGGATTAAAAAAACAAACGGACCGGCACTGCCATCCATAATAGGAACTTCATCGGCACTCAAATCAATATAGGCATTATCTATTCCAAAACCCGCCAGAGCAGAAAGAAGGTGTTCTACGGTTGAGATGCGTACGTTATCTTTTACTAAAGTAGTTGAAAGACTGGTATCACCAACGTATTCAGGGTTGGCAGGAATATCTACAGCAGGTTCCAGATCAACGCGACGAAAAGTAATTCCAGCGTTTGCTGGTGCTGGCCTTAAG
>CAYTIZ010000247.1:0-4077 GCA_964437885.1 uncultured Enterobacteriaceae bacterium | reverse complement strand
TTTTTGGTCTCATGATCCTCTATATACCTGGGTTACTATTTTTATCCGAAGCAGCGCTTTTAGTTGCGTTATTCAATCATGTTTACATTTGGGTGCATTATTACTTCACAGAACGTCCTGATATGATGAGAATATATGGAAATACGCCATAAGAATTATAGCAAAAAGCATAACAAGGCGCTGCACCGGAATTTTGCTACGCTGCGCTTCACAAAATCCCGTGAGCTAGCTCGTTAGGAGGCACTATGGAGTCCCAGGCACTCTATTCTTTGGTCGCCGATGCCCTACTTGTAACGCATGTACTGTTCGTAGCCTTTGTTGTGCTCGGCTTGGTTCTTATTTTCGTAGGTAAGTTTCTATCATGGCAGTGGATCAGAAACCCGTGGTTCCGTGTCATACATTTACTAGGAATTGGCGTAGTCGTATTGCAAGCCTGGTTAGGTGTTATTTGTCCACTGACGATTTGGGAAATGGATCTGCGATCAAAAGCAGGAGAAACTATCTACGAGGGTTCCTTCATAACGCACTGGTTGAACGAACTCTTATACTATCAAGCTCCATCGTGGGTTTTTGTCGTTTGTTACACTATCTTTGGTGGACTGGTGTTGGCAAGCTGGTTTTTAGTACGGCCGCGTGCATTTTCGGCAGGGTTTCGAAGCGGTGCCTCCTAACACGCACAGTCGGATCTCCGTAAGCCGCGCTTGCGTCGACCGCTGATGTGAGCATTATGTGAATGCACCTACAATTAATGTACCTGGGAGAAAGTTATGAGTGAAACTATTGAAGCAAAGGGAAGCTGCCTGTGCGGTGAAGTTGAAATACAGGCATTATCTATGTCGCTAGATGTTGGGGCTTGCCACTGTAGTATGTGCAGAAAATGGGCTGGTGGTCCATTTTTAGCAGTTGACTGTAATACTAAAGTAAAAATATCAGGTGAGAAAAGTGTTTCAGCTTACGCCTCTTCTGAGTGGGCAGAGCGTGGTTTTTGCTCCAAATGCGGAACACATTTATTTTACAAATTAAAACAAAATGGACAATACATTATTCCTGTCGGGCTATTTGATGTATCGTCAAAGCTAAATTTTGACCATCAGATATTTATTGAAGAAAAGCCAGAGTATTATTCATTTTCCAATGAAACAAAAAATATGACTGGCGAGGAAGTCTTTGCACAGTTTTCGGGAGAATAATCGCATAACAAGACGCTCCAACCGATCTCTTTCGTCGTCGGCTGAGCTTGTCGTTATGCCCTATAAATTTAAATCACTAATTTATTAGTTCTTTTCTTATCTGGTCAGGTGTGTCTCGGGATTGGGATGGATGATTTTATTATAGGGGAAAATATTTTCAAATATATTGATTCCATTGATAATAAACAAACATTAGAACCTATAAGTGAGGATATGCGGTTTAAAAAAAACATTGGCTGGCGTTCTTTTAACTAATAGCGAGCATTAAAAAACGTAGCGCGTTATTTTAAACGTTAGAAGACATTTTACTATAGAGAGACATATGATATTAAATAAAGAGACAAACGGAGCATCAGTAAAATTTCCACCACCAATAGTATTCATGCTATTTATGCTTATGGCATATGCTGTGAATCATTTGTTAGCTATACAAATTAGCAATACGTTTAGTTTTTTATATATTGGCTCATTTTTCGTAGTACTAGGTCTCACAGTTATACTTATAGCCTATTTTTTATTTAAACGTGCTCAAACAAATATTGAGCCATGGAAACCAACGACTAAAATCATATCGTCTGGCATATTTGCATATTCTCGAAACCCTATCTATCTTGCCCTTTGTGTCATTACTATCGGCATAGGTCTGATGCTTAATAATTTGTGGGTTAGCTTAAGTTTTATACCTTCCATAGTTGTTATATTCTTCATTGCAATCAAAAAGGAAGAGCTTTATCTAGAAAATAAATTTGGGCAAGACTATCTATCCTATAAAGCAAAAGTCAGGCGCTGGTTCTGATGTCATCTAAACTATTCCATATGTTATATTTTAAAAATATAAAAGCATGAAAAAAAAAATTAGCAAACTAAAAGGTCTTGAGCCTAAATCAGAAAAGTACCTTAATGAAAACACTGCTACTGACCAGTCAAAACACCGTTTCACTACGCCACACTCTATGTAGCCCGTTATCTGGGTTTAGTCATTAATGAGTACCTTCATTAATTTCTTACATGAAGTATTTTCTGACTTTGGTTCAATAAACTCGCGCAAAATGTTCGGTGGTTATGGTATCTATCATGATGGACTCATGTTTGGATTAGTTGCTGACGACACGCTTTATCTAAAAACGGATAAAACAACTAAACAGCAATTTATTGATAATGACCTAAGTCCATTTGAATACGAAAAGGACAATAAGAAAGTCCAAATGTCGTATTATCTCGCACCCGAAGAAATTTATGATGACCCCGAAGAAGCTGTTTATTGGGCTAGGCTCGCTTATCAAGCTGCATTAAATTCAAAATCAAATAGTAAAAAAAATCATTAAAATATGCCCATAGCGTGTTGATTCGCTTATAATACCGCGCATTTTCAGGTCAGGAGTTCATTCAATGAAATTGGATGCAGCACAATTCAGGGATTGGGATCGCAAAGCGATTACCCTGCTCGGTATGTCCGGTGTAGGAAAAACTCGTCTCGCCCGCCTGTTACGTAAAGCGCACTGGTTTCATTATTCCGGCGATTACCGTATTGGTACGCATTACTTGAGTGAATCGATATCAGACAATGTGAAACAAAAGGCCATGCAGGTTCCGTTGTTGAAGAAATTATTGTTATCCGATTCGATCACTATCAATAACAATATTTCTGTTGATAACCTGAAGGCAGTTTCTACTTTTCTTGGTCAATTAGGTGATCCGGAAAAAGGCGGTCTTGGTTTACGGGAATTCAAACGTCGTCAAAATTTGCATAGTGAGGCAGAAATTTCCGCCATGCTGGATGTGCCGGATTTTATCAAACGTTCATATAATGTTTATGATTACAATCATTTCATTAATGATGCAGGTGGCAGTCTATGTGAGCTGGGAAACCAGGCTGTACTCGACACGCTGGCTAAACATACTTTAATTATTTATATCAAAGCCACTGAGCAAGATGGGATTGAGTTAATAAAACGCGCCGAACAAGATCCTAAACCCTTATATTATCGAGAAGATTTTCTTAATGAACAGCTCGCTATTTACCTTGAAGAAAATAATCTGGAATACGCGGCATTGATAGAACCGAATGATTTTGTTCGTTGGGTTTTCTCACGACTTTTTTATAATCGTATTCCTCGTTATCAGGCGATAGCTGATGAATACGGTTATACATTAAGTACTAACGATATTTCCAAAGTTAACAGTGAAGCTGATTTTCTTTCCTTGATTGAAAAACAGCTTAGCCAATAGACACTATATTGAGAGAAAGAACAGATGCCACTTGTAGCCAATAGTGAATTACCCAGTTTTGAAAGACTGAGACAGGATGGAGAAACCATACTTGCTGCTGATCAGGCTTTACAGCAGGATATTCGCGAATTACACATCGGCTTATTGAACATGATGCCGGATACAGCGTTAGAAGCAACTGAACGTCAGTTCTTTCGGCTTATTGGTGAGAGTAATCAGATTGCGCAATTTTACTTACACCCGTTCACCTTGAAAGAACTGGACAGAGGTGCTGAAGGCAAATCCCATATTGATAAGTATTATCAAAGCTTTGAACAAATAAAGGAACAGGGTCTTGATGCTCTCATTATCACTGGCGCGAATATGGTTGGCAGCGAATTATCGGAACAACCTTTTTGGAAACCGTTAAGCGAAGTACTAAAATGGGCTTGTGAGAATGTAACTTCAACATTATGCTCGTGCCTGACGACACATGCTGTTTTGCAATTTCGTTATGATCAAAAACGAAAACCCTTGGCAGCAAAACGTTGGGGGGTTTATTCACATCGTGTCGTTGATAGAAAACATCCTTTGGTTACTGGTGTCAATACGCGATTTGATGTGCCTCACTCTCGTTTTAATGAAGTTTTTCCCGAGCAGTTTAATGCGGCAGGATTGA
>CAYTIZ010000246.1:0-4080 GCA_964437885.1 uncultured Enterobacteriaceae bacterium | reverse complement strand
TCATCTTTCAATTTTTCGTTAATAGATTTTGTAAGTCCTGCCAAATATTATCCAGCATCATTGATTGCGCTATTTGTACCGGGTGTATGCCATCAGCCTGCATCAATTCAGAATGTTCAGCAATATTCTGTAAAATAAATTTTGACTTTACCACAGCCATTGTCTTTGAGACTCGTTCATAGATAGATGCAAAACGTTGATTATACGTTGCACCATAATTTGGTGGTAACTGCATGGGTACGAGCAACGCAGCACAACCTGCTTGCTTTATCATGCTAATCATTTCGACAAAATTATTTTCAATTTCTTTAAGGGTAAAACCACGTAGACCGTCATTACCCCCTAGTTCAATTACAACGAGTTCAGGCTGATATTTTTTCAATAAGGCATTCAGACGCGTTTTAGCACCCAAAGTCGTTTCACCGCTAATACTGGCATTCACTACCTTATAAGCATAGCCTTGTTTGAGTAATCGCTGTTGCAGTAAAGATACCCAACCCTGCTCTACTGGAATACCATAGGCTGCGCTTATACTATCGCCTAGAATAAGCAAGGTCTTCGCCTGTACACTGACAGAAAAAGAACACAACAATATAATTAATAATATAAATCGATAATACATAATAAATCATGTCCCAAATAAATATTGTGCAAGCTAAAGCACTTGGAAAGCAAGTCATTAGTCCTGAAGGAACATTGACTATCCTTAACAATATTGATTTGTCTATTAAACAAGGCGAAAGTTTAGCGGTTGTTGGTGTCTCCGGCTCAGGCAAATCAACTTTACTTGGTTTGCTCGCTGGACTGGATATTCCCAGCGAAGGAAAAGTAATTCTTGATGGAACAGATTTGTCACAATTAAACGAGGATGGCAGAGCTCGAATTCGTGCTAAATCCGTTGGTTTTGTTTTTCAATCATTTCATTTATTACCCAGTTTAACTGCACTGGAAAATACATCATTACCACTTGAACTAGCTGATAGTGATCAAGCAGAGAAACAAGCACAACAAAAACTGGAAGAAGTAGGTTTAGCTGAACGACTTCATCATTATCCAAATCAACTCTCAGGTGGTGAACAGCAACGCGTGGCAATTGCACGCGCATTTTCTGGAAACCCAAAAATTTTATTTGCCGATGAACCGACAGGTAACCTCGATCAGAAAACGGCTCATCGTATTATCGATTTATTATTCAAGATGAATAAAGAAAACGGAACAACTCTTGTCATGGTGACACATGATAATGATATCGCTGATCACTGTGACCGACAGGTTGTTATCGCCGGCGGCCAGCTCACTGAAATCAGGGGCTAATCGATAATTATGAATACATTCAAGTTTGCTTTAACTTCATTAAGGCGAGATTGGTATTCCGGCGAACTCAGACTGATTGGAATTTCCATACTAATAGCCGTTGCCTGTTTAACATCAGTCAGTTTTTTTACTGACCGCGTGCGCCAGGCAACAGAACAGCAAGCGACCGAATTGCTTGCTGCTGATCTCGTATTAATTTCTTCATCTAAAATTAAACATGACATCATCAATCTGGCGATTGATTCGGGATTAAGCTATTCACTTAATGAAAGTTTCCGCAGCGTTGTTGTTAAAGATGAAAAACTTGAGCTTGCCGAAGTCAAAACAGTTGATTCAAATTATCCAATTCGTGGTCGTTTAAGAATCAGCAATGTCCTGTTTGGCAAAGAACAAATAACAGATTCAATTCCTGCTCAAGGTTCTGTCTGGATAGATAGTCGTTTACTACAAGTCTTGCAAATTGATATTGGTGACTCTATTAGTCTTGGTGCTAGCCAGCTTATTGTCTCTAAGATATTAACTCATGAACCCGATCGCGGCGGCGACTTGTTTAATATTGCACCACGTTTATTAATGAACCGGGACGATCTGGATGCAACAAATTTAATATTACCGGGTAGTCGTATTCAATACAGATTATTGCTCGGCGGCAATACTGAATCAATAAACCAATACCGTGAAAAAATTGAGCAAAGTCAGACTGATATAGGCAAAGATATTCGTGTTCAAGGTATTAAAGATGCACGTCCGGAAATTAAAACAGCACTTGAACGGGCAGAGCAATTTTTAGGTCTGGCTGCATTAGTCAGCATTGCCCTGGCAGGGCTTGCCATAGCCATGTCAGCACAACGTTATGCGACTCGACATTATGATGTGTGCGCCATCATGCGATGTCTTGGTTTACAACAAAAACAAATTACTCAAATTTATTTATTTCAATTACTCATTCTTGCTCTGCTATGTAGTTTGTTGGGTTGTGCCATAGGTTATATTGCTCAGGAAGGTTTAAATAGATTAATGATCGGCCTGACACAAGTTAGTCTGCCCAAACCATCATTATTGCCGTTGTTTTCAGGAATATTTGCCGGTTTGATTACCGTTCTTGCTTTTGCTCTACCACAGCTGATGCGTCTGAGAACAGTGTCGCCACTACGTGTATTACGACGCGACCTAAAACCACTGCCTATCAATAATTATCTTATTTACATTGTTGCTGTACTGGCTTTAATATTTTTAAGCCCGTGGCAATCAGGAAATATCAAGCTCACAATTTACACGCTGCTCGGATTATTTATCACGGCAATGATATTAGCCCTCTCGGCAAAACTGATGCTGCACTTACTAAAACGCTTACAACCTAAACTAAAAATGGCGGCACGCTATGGTTTAGCCAACGTCACTCGTCGTTCAAACCAGAGCACGGTGCAAATAATCGGTATCGGCATTGGTATTACCGTCATGTTATTACTTACCTTGATACGTACGGATTTACTTGAAAGCTGGAAAAACCGTTTACCTGATAACGCACCTAATTATTTCCTGATTAATATTCAGCCAGATCAAGTTAATGATGTCAGTTCATTTTTATCAACTTCATTAAACCAGAATATATCGCTCTATCCGATGATACGAGCTCGCTTAATAAAAATAAATAACGAAACGATTAATAGCGAAAATTATAAAGATCCACGCGCTAAACGTCTTGCTGCGCGTGAGTTTAATCTTTCCTATGCCGAAAAGATGCCAGAAGATAATCGACTCACGTCAGGTTCATGGTGGCCAAAAGAAAAGGGTAAGAAAAATTATTTTTCTGTTGAAGAAGGTATCGCTGAAACACTGGGAATAAACATGGATGATGATTTAACCTACATTATCGCCGGACAAGAAATTACAGGCAAAGTTACTAATCTCCGATGGGTCGAGTGGGATTCATTTAATGTTAATTTTTTCGTTGTCTCTAATCCGCAAGCGCTAACATCTCATCCCAGTACCTTTATCAGTAGCTTTTATATTTCAGATTCAGAACGACCATTACTAATTGATCTGGTTAAAAAATTTCCAAGTATTACTATTCTTGATCTTGATGCAATTCTAAAACAAGTCAGAATTATCATGGATCAAGTAGTACGTGCTATTGAGTTTGTATTTAGCTTTACCTTGTTAACCGGGCTTATCGTTTTATTTGCTGCCTTACAAAGTACACACGATGAACGAAGCAGTGAATCAGCACTAATGAGTGCATTGGGTGCAAGTCGCAAACAAATTGTTTCTGGATTAGTTGCCGAGTTTCTGTTTCTGGGGTTAATAACTGGACTATTATCTGCATTTGCAGCTTCAATTATAAAGCTGGTGCTTGCCGAATTTGTATTTAAAATTGATGTCATAATCAATCCATTAATATGGATTATTGCTCCTGTGGTATCCTGCTTTATCATTGTCATCATTGGTTTGTTTGGCACACGAAAAGTATTGCTCACGCCTCCCATGGCTGTGTTGAGAAAAATTTAATGTCTTGAACTTATACAATTAGTTACAATCTATATATAAATTTCAAATAAGGTTTAAACAATGTTACGAATGCTGCTTTTCTTCGGTACCAACCTGGCAATCATGCTTGTCTTGAGTGTCAGTATGCGTTTGCTTGGTGTCGACAGCATGCTTGAACAACAAGGTGGCGGGCTCAATCTAACAAGCTTATTAATCTTCTCAGCCGCTTTTGGTATGGGCGGCTCTCTAATTTAACTCGCACTTTCCAAGTGGATGGCA
>CAYTIZ010000245.1:0-4091 GCA_964437885.1 uncultured Enterobacteriaceae bacterium | reverse complement strand
CATGGCTGCCCCCTGCAAAGAGGAGCCACCAACAGTAGGCGCTTTAGGCGACGCTGCCATGGATGAAAACAGATGTGTTATGAATATGCATTTCCAAGTATCACGGGTATATATACACACTTTTCGTGAGATGACTCACCTCATTTTATTTTAATTTCTTATGTCATTCATAGTCCAACTTACAGAGCAAGATATTACCTTCAGAATCGAAAAAGACGAGACTGTGCTTGAAGCCGCTTTACGTCAGGGACAAAATTTACCCTATGGTTGCCGCAATGGTGCATGCGGCACATGCAAAGCACATGTTATTAGTGGCAATGTTACTTATACTGATGACTTGCCCGAAGGTCTTTCAGAGAAAGAACATCAACAGGGATTTGCATTACTTTGTCAGGCAAAGGTATCCGGTGATTTATCAATAAAAACTCACACGGTAGAAGTTTCTGCCGACATCAAACTTAAACAATTTCCATGTCGTGTAACAACATGCGAAAAACTTAATGATGATGTCATTCGCTTAATCCTCGAATTACCAAAAACAGAACGACTTCAATTTTTAGCCGGACAATATATTGATATATTGATGAAAGATGGCAAACGCCGTTCGTTTTCTCTTGCTAATCCACCTCACGAAGATCAAAAACTGGAACTTCATATTCGCTATTATGAAGGCGGCTTGTTTTCTGAATACGCTTTTAAAGATCTAAAAAATAATGCCTTATTACGCATTGAAGGACCGCTAGGTCAATTTACCTTACATGAGTCTGACAGGCCTATCATAATGATTGCTGGTGGAACAGGTTTCGCACCGGTAAAAAGTCTGGTTGAACATTCACTTGAAAAAAATGATACACGCCCTATTCATATCTATTGGGGCGCACGTACAAAAACCGATCTGTATTTTGATGTTATTGCTAAACAATGGTCAATTGATCACAAACACATTGAATATATCCCGGTGTTATCTGACGCCGAAAATTTAAATGGCTGGAAGGGCAAAACTGGTTTTGTGCATGAGGCAGTACTGGAAGATCATGCTGATTTATCAGAACACGATATCTATGCTTGTGGTCCACCACCCATGATCAATGCAGTCGTAGAATCATTCCCTGAACAAGGTCTGGATAAAAAACGACTCTTTTCAGATTCGTTTGAATTTGCGGCAAATTAGTTATCCATTCCCGTCGCAAGAGCTAACCCTTTTTCATAACACGCAGCAGCTTCCTCACGATTTCCTTCATGTTCGTGTAACTGTGCAAATTCATAATAAGCTTCAGGTATAGCTTGAACATTGATACTCTCCTGTAAGTAATCTCTAGCCTTGCCCCATAATTTATTTCGCATACAGATTCTGCCTAACGATAATAACAATACAGGATCGCGCGCATGATTTTGTAACCAGGACTCCGCTACGGCGAGTTGTTTGTTTGTATCTCCAGCAACCACCAGACCATACAAACGAATTAACATATTGTCCCATTGTCTTTTTAAAGCACTTCGTAATAATAATTCACAATCTGTTGTATCATCGAACTTTAATCGTTCATTGATATAAACTTCCATCAAATAAAAGTGTTGTTTCAATTTGCGCGGTATGTTCGACCAAATCAAATTGAGTTTCTCTTTATTGTTCAGATTTCCTGCTTCTTTTAATAAACCGGCATAGGCATCAAGTTGTTTTGCCTGAATTTGCTCACGCGGATAAAGATTGGTTTTTTCTATTGATGGAATTAATTTTAAAACAGATTGCCAATCATTAAGTTCAGTATAAGTCTTCAATAAGAGTTGTTTAACCTGAGTTTGTTCTGGTTGTTTGTGTTGTAAATGTCTTAATGTCGCAAGTGCTTGTTCAGTTTGTTCCTGATTTAATTGCAGCTCAGCTTGTGTTATACCAACAGCAATACTAGCATTGGGATTATTATGATAGGCAAGGCGCAAATATTCATCGCGCCGATCAACTGCCCGTAACTGTTGTGCTGCACGCGCGGCATAAAGGTAATTAACATAAGGTTCCCGGCTATAGGGTGCGGCTTTACAGAAATCATGCTCGGCTTTTTTCCAACGACCTTCTGTCATATGAACCAAGCCTTGCGTTAAATATTTTTCGGCGCGGCGTTGGTTCCGATGTCGACGCCATACTTTTATATCTTTCGGCATTTGCCAAAAGCGCACTAAACCACGTATAGAAAAATAACAGGTCAGGAAACTTAAGAATAAAATAATAACAAACAAAGTCGCGCTGGTTTGTATCGTCCAGCCTGAAATTGTCATCATGACATAGCCGGTATCAGAACCCGCCAGGGAGCCAATAGCAACAGCAGATAATAATGCCAGTAACCCTATTAGCAACAACTTCATTGTAACGGAATCAGCCCTTCTTCGTTATTGGTGCCATGACTCTCATCTTGAGATCGACTAAGAGCACGTACGGATTCAAGTGATGAACTAATATCCACATCAGGGAATGTTAGCTCCAGTTTTTTCATGCGAGACAATGCATCATAAATATTTCGAACAGCCGCATTTGATAAATCGAAATACTCATTCAACCAAAGCTGTATATGGCCTATTGATGTATGTAAATTGTCTGTGTCACGGTTAAATACAGCAAATCTCGCATTGGCCAACTCAAGCTTCAAGTTCGCTTTGATAAAATAAATCTCATCTGGCAACAAACGCGCTTTACTAATATTTTGATCGCGTGTTATTACAATCAAACTTTTTAATTCTTTAAAGACAAGCATTAAAAAATGTTTTACGCCTTTTACTTGTTCCTCATTCGGTTTGGAATTTATTTCTGTTTTTTCCAATACGATATTTTCTTTTAATTCCAGCTTATCAACACGACTGATTAAATCCGATAGAAATAAACTTAGGCCACTTAAGTCTGCTTGATTTAAAGATCGAAGGTCATTCATATCTGTAATTAATTGTTCTCGAACACTCAATACAGCAGGATCACTAAAACCATTTAGTCGCGCATCTGCTGCCTCCATTGCAGCCAAGGCAGTGGCAACATCATGGTCTAGCTGAAGATTATAAGTGGCGATAATAAGCAAGTGCTCAATCTCTGCCAAAGCATAATCTTTATTGATATGAAGCTGCTGTTCCTGTGGCTGCGAAAGTGAGTGTGAAAGGACATCCTGTTTTGATTCAAGTTCTTCCAGTTTTTTCTGCGTGCTGGACAATCTTGATAAAGTATCTTTTATTTGATTATCGATATTCTGGTACGTACTGCTGATTTTTATATTGCTTTGATTAAATTCCTTTTCAATATTATTAAGCCGATCATTTAAAAAGACAAAAGCAATTGAAATAATAATAATAAGAACGACCGGCACAATAAAAGAGAGCCAATTTGTTGACTTTGATTTATCTACAGAAACAGTTCTTTTATCGTTGGCTTTATTTTCATCGACTATTTTTTTCTGAGGTTTATCTGCCAACACTTTATTTTCTTTTTCTTCGCTCATATGTTTCTAGTCTCCAACAAGCTGCAAAAGTGCTGACACAAGGCCTTCATCATTTTTATCCTTCGCAATTTCTTTCTCCGCGATAAAACCCAGCTCTTTTGCAAGATCAGCAGTACGCGCTGACATAACAACTAGCGGTAGTTTAAACAACTGTTTTTGATCAGCTTCTAATGTTAATTTTATCAGATTATTAAGTCCTTCATTACTGCTTACAATAACAGCTTCCGGCTTAAGCTGTTGCCATATTTCATGGCGTTCCTGTACCTCATATTCAGGCAAACAGCGCGCATATACTTCAGCGTAATCAACTGAAACATCTCGCGTTTTTAAAGTATCTGCTAATAATTCACGTCCGCCAACACCACGCACAATTAATATTTTTTTGTGTTGAACGAATTCGCTTTGCAACTCCGGTAATTGCAATAAACTTTCACTATCAGCCTGAACGCCTGCATGTAATACATTAGTCATATTCATGTCAGCTAAAGCTGCTGCCGTACCAGCACCAATGGCTAACCACTGTATATGCTCTGGCAATTCAGATTGTCTAATATAATGATTGAATACCATTTTGACTGCATTACGACTAACAAATATGACAAAATCATACTTATTGAT
>CAYTIZ010000244.1:0-4099 GCA_964437885.1 uncultured Enterobacteriaceae bacterium | reverse complement strand
CCCTGATATTAATCAAATGGCACTACTGTGAAAGTTAACGGGACAGCAGTGATATTGAATATACTTTAGAGTGTTCTTATATGAAAGAAAACCACGGTTATAGCGGACAGGAAAACCCTGTCCGCTATAACCGTGTGTTAAATGCTAAACTTGAAGATCATCCTAAGAAAGTCCAAGTGCTTTCGCGACACCCGCACCATAAGCAGGATCCGCTTTAGTACAGTTCGCAACGTGTCGTTTCTGAATTTCAACTGAAGCATCGCCAACAGAACCTGCCGTATTATTAAATAAAGCCTGTTGCTGTTCATCGTTCATAAGTCTGAACAAATTACCTGGTTGTGAATAGTAATCATCGTCTTCCCGATGATCCCAATGTGCAGCCGCACCCGATAATTCCAAAGGTGGTTCAGAAAAGTCAGGTTGTTCCTGCCATTCACCTTTACTGTTTGGCTCATAACCAATCGTGCCGCCATGGTTACCATCAACACGCATCGCGCCATCGCGATGATAATTATGAACCGGACAACGAGGCGCATTGACTGGAATTTGTTGATGATTAACACCCAAACGATACCGCTGAGCATCACCATAAGAAAACAAACGACCTTGCAACATTTTATCCGGAGAAAAACTAATACCAGGAACAACATTCGCTGGATTAAACGCTGATTGCTCAACTTCAGCAAAGAAGTTTTCAGGATTGCGGTTTAATTCCATTACACCAACTTCAATCAACGGATAATCAGCATGAGGCCACACTTTAGTTAGATCGAAAGGGTTATAAGGCGAGTTCTCTGCCTGCTCTTCGGTCATTACTTGAATCGACAAAGTCCAGGATGGATTATCACCTCCTTCAATCGCATTATATAAATCGGCTTGATGGCTTTCACGATCTTGTCCAATGATTGTTTCGGCTTCCTGATTAGTCAGATTCTTAATGCCTTGATTTGATTTAAAGTGAAACTTCACCCAGACGCGCTCATTGTCAGCATTAATCATACTGAAAGTATGACTACCAAAGCCATGCATATGACGATAAGTCGCAGGAATACCTCTTTCACTCATTACGATCGTAACCTGATGCAATGCTTCAGGAAGTGAAGTCCAAAAATCCCAATTATTATTCGCACTACGCATATTCGTTCGCGGATCACGTTTTACGGCATGGTTAAGATCGGGAAATTTCAGTGGATCACGTAAAAAAAATACAGGCGTATTATTACCGACTAAGTCCCAGTTACCCTCTTCCGTATAAAACTTAAGGGCAAAACCACGAATATCACGTTCAGCATCAGCAGCGCCACGTTCACCAGCAACCGTTGTAAATCGAGCGAACATTTCTGTCTTCTTTCCTACTTCAGAGAATATTTTTGCTCTGGTATATTTTGTAATGTCGTGAGTAACGGTAAATGTGCCATAAGCGCCTGAGCCTTTGGCATGCATTCGCCTTTCAGGAATGACCTCGCGATCAAAATGCGCCAATTTTTCCAAAAACCAGACATCTTGTAACAATTGAGGGCCGCGTGACCCCGCAGTCATGACGTTTTGATTATCAGCCACCGGGCAACCGGCGTTAGTAGTAAGTTTCTTCTTCATCACAATTCTCTCTGTAGTAGTAATTGATGTGAATAAGTATAAGCGCAACCTAACTATAAATAAATTTAATTATATTTATAATAATAATAGTTTTTACCTATTCTTGATATGATTGGCGCATTTATAAGAATTTCCTTTATTGACTCTGTCGTACATCACGATACTGCCTGTTACGGCCACGTTTAAAGAATATTCGCCGGGAAGTTTTATCACTGACTGGCATTGCTCCACGATCTTCACTGGCAAACCGCTTATTTCATTTCCCAAAAGATAAACAGCCCTATCAGGATGAATATACTCACCTAAGGGCGTAGCTTCTTCTCCCATCTCAACAGCAACCAGTTGTGTAGAAAAAGGTAAGTTTTCTTTTAATTCATCAAAGATTTGATAATGATACAGCGGTATTTTTGTCCACGACTTGGTGACATCACTTCCTTCAAGTTTATATTTCTTTCCTACAGTAAAGATGAAACTCGCACCTAAGATATAAGCCGAACGCCAGAGCGTACCGATATTGATTTCATCAGTATTATTTAAAATTCCAATACCAAAAAAACCGTAGTCGTCTTCAATGTTTTTTACTCGTGACATTTATTATTAAAATATGATTTCGTTTCAAAGGCCAGACTTTTTTCATTACTAGCAAGAAACAAGATCTGACCCTTCTATGATCATCAGATCATCAATACGCCAATTGGGAATAAAATTGAATTCATCCAGCAAACAAGCAAGTTCGGGAATATGATGATCAACCGCCTGTACTAATAAGGACCAATGAGATTCAGGCAAAGAAGTAAAATCACTTTCGACAAAAGGCCCATGTCGAACTTGCCAGGGATTATCCCCTCCCTGCTCTTGAACCAAACGAGATTCAACTCCTTCCTCGCAAGCAAGACCAGCCAGCTCCTCTGCAGAAAGTGGACTTTGGCAATCAGGAAAAGCCTGTCGAACAAACAACGGCTTCTTTTGCCAATATTGTTTTAAAAATTCTTTACGGCTTAAGTCACCGAGTATTTGCATAGTTCTATTTAGCCCCATATTTGAAAGAAATATCAGAATAAGGGACGAGTGAAGTTTTTACCATCCATGTACAATTTCTTTGTTAGCTGGTTTTATATACAACACTTCTATGTCCAACTTTTACAACCATAATAACAAGTTCAGTTTCCTCAATTCCATAAATGATTCGATACACACCTTGTCTTACCCGATAACGTTCCTGTCCTGAAAGCTTGATGCATCCTTCCGCTCTTGGATCAATACAAAGGAGCTCGACGCATTTCAATATGCGTTTAACGTCTTTTTTTGGAATATTTCGTAGATCTTTTGCTACTGATTTTTTAAACCTAAGGCTATATTTTGCCATGTGATTTTAAATCTTCTAGTAATTCCTCGTAGCTTAATGTTGCTTCATCGGCTCTTTGTGAAAACGCATTTAAATCTTCCCGATCTTCACTCAAGGCAATACGAACCGCTTCATTTACTACTTCAGATACAGATTGATGCGTAGTTGCAGCTTTAACTCTCAATGCCTGGTGAATCTCTGTCTCAAAGTAAACCGTAGATCTTTTTGATAATTCGCTCATATTAACTATACCTCGTTTACACAAACAATAGCGCTATAACGTTGTAACGTCAAGACGTTGTATAATGTAATTTGGGCAATTAGAATATCCGGTAAATATTGAAGAAACTAAGACCATAAGTTATAGACGTTTCTGTATTCTTTTACTTTCCTAAGTTTATCTCTGAAGATATTTGTATTTTTAGCATTCCTACCACCATTCAGTGATTCAAAAAAACACCTGCTATTTTTGCATGCCTAGTACTTCTACATACCTCATACACCTTCTTTTGACGTCATAATTGAACCCCTTCAACTTAATCTACTGGCTTAAGTCTATATAACTTTCCATTCGATTCATCAGTAAGCATATAGATAAATCCATCTAGTCCCTGTTGTACTTCTCTTATACGACCGACAGCGCCATTAATTAATCGTTCTTCTTTAATTACCTTATTACCTCGCATTTCTAATCGAGCTAATTGACCTAAATTAAGCGAACTAACAAAAGCGTTTCCTTTCCAGTCAGGAAATTTATCGCCTGTATAAAATAACAAACTGGATGTGGCAATTGACGGGATCCAGTAATGTATAGGTTGTGCCACACCTTTTTTCTCTGTGCCCTCGCCTATTTTTGTACCTAAAGTATAATTAACGCCATAGGTAATCACTGGCCAACCATAATTAACACCGGCTTTCATTAAATTGAGCTCATCGCCTCCTTGTGGACCATGTTCTACCGTCCAGACATCACCTGTTTCAGGGTGCAGCGCAATTCCCTGTATATTACGATTACCATAGGTGTATATTTCAGGTTTTGCATCGGGATTATTAATGAATGGATTATCTTTCGGTATGGAACCATCCTTGTTTATTCTTATTAATGAACCGGCATGATCATTCAGGTTTTGAGCACGTTTTCTATCACCCCGATCACCT
>CAYTIZ010000243.1:0-4120 GCA_964437885.1 uncultured Enterobacteriaceae bacterium | reverse complement strand
GCAATGACATTCATCATTAGTGCCGCATCTTCTGCGGTTTGCGTCATTGGTCCACCTTGATCAAGACTGGATGCAAAGGCAATCATGCCATAACGGGAAACTCTGCCATAGGTTGGTTTCAGGCCAGTTATGCCGCAAAGCGAAGCTGGTTGTCGTATTGAACCACCGGTATCTGTGCCGGTTGCTACTGGACAAAGACGTGCGGCAACGGCACTGGCTGATCCGCCGGATGATCCGCCGGGGACATATTCAGTGTTCCAGGGATTCTTTGCCGGGCCATAAAAACTGGTTTCGTTAGTTGAGCCCATGGCGAACTCATCCATATTGGTTTTACCTAAAGTAACAAAACCAGTTGCATTCATTTTTTCAACAACGGTTGCATCATAAGGTGCGATAAAATTATCTAACATCTTTGAACCACATGATGTTTTTATTCCATTGGTACAAAAGATATCTTTTTGTGCAACAGGAATGCCTGTTAATGGATTGCTTTTATTGTCAGCACGTTGTTTATCCGCTTGTTTAGCTTGTGCTAAAGCTTCGTCTTCATTAATGGTAATAAAACAATTTAGTGAATCGTTAAATTGTTTACAACGGTCAAGATATAATCGTGTTAATTCTTCGCTACTGATCTGTTTTGATTCAAGTGCAGTTGATAGTTGTGCCAGTGTAGATTGATACATAATGTACTATGTTATTATTAATTGATGCTTTTGCACGATTACTGGCAGATTTTTTGCTCCAGGCAAAATCTGCACTTCTGGCGTCCATGCCGGTCGCACCTGACTACGCTTCGTTAAAAATGAATTTAAAATACTCATGTACTGTTTGTACACTGCGTTTTTAAATTCTTTTTGCCTACATGGATGTAAGCAAGGGGCGTAAGCAGGAGCGGAAGCTTTGCCTCGATTATTCTTCGTTCGTGACATCGTGTATGACCTCTAAAATGAAATGGTTATTCAATAACTTTTGGAACCAGATAACAGCCACCGTCAATTAGAGGGGCATCTTTCTGAAAGTGATCTCGTTGATCTTTTTCCGTTACTTCATCTGTTCGTAAGCGAGCAGATAATTCTAGTGGGTGGGCAATCGGAGAAATACCATCGGTTTTGACAGAATTCATACGTTCAACCAATCCTAAAATATTCGATAATTCATCGCTGTAATTAGGAATATCTTGTTCATCGATTGCTAATCTGGCTAACCAGGCAATTTTTTGCACTTCTGATTTATCGAGAGACATAAAATAGTCGTTCTTATTTGTTGAAAAAAGAGGAATTTATCACATTCCTTTGCTTGCCCAAAGCTCCAGCCATTGTTAAAGTTACACTTTTTAATCAAGGTGATTTTAGCGGGGTTCAGATTCGCTAATATATCGTTAAAATTTGATTATAGAGGAATTCTGCGTCAGGCAGCCGCTAACTACTCCTTCCATATAGCTATCTGTCGAGACTATTATAACTAACTAATTGGTTTACTTCATGTTTAATCGAATAAGAGGCCTTTTTTCCAACGATTTATCCATTGATTTGGGCACAGCAAATACGCTGATTTATGTCCGTGGCAAGGGCATTGTTTTAAATGAACCTTCCGTTGTTGCCATACGTAATGATGGCAACAAAATAAACTCCAAATCAATTTGTGCTGTTGGAACCGAGGCAAAAAGAATGTTGGGTCGTACGCCGGGACACATTACGGCAATTCGTCCATTAAAAGACGGTGTGATTGCTGATTTCACCGTGACTGAGAAAATGTTGCAGCACTTTATCCATCATGCTCATGGTTCTACCTTATTTAAGCCAAGCCCAAGGGTATTGGTTTGTGTTCCTTGTGGTTCAACTCAGGTTGAACGTCGTGCTATTCGTGAATCAGCCAGTGGCGCCGGAGCGCGAACTGTACATTTAATTGAGGAACCTATGGCTGCAGCGATTGGTGCAGGTATGCCTGTCAGTGATGCACGCGGTTCCATGGTGCTCGATATTGGTGGTGGTACGACAGAGGTCGCCGTTATTTCATTGAACGGTATTGTTTATTCTGACTCTGTTCGTATCGGTGGAGATCGATTTGATGAAGCAATAATAGCTTATGTGCGTCGAAATTATGGAAGTTTGATTGGTGAAGCAACGGCAGAACGAATTAAACATGAGATAGGTTGTGCTTATCCGGCTAATGAAATAAAAGAAATGGAAGTTCGAGGTCGTAATCTTGCTGAAGGAATCCCCAGAAGCTTTACTTTAAACAGTAATGAAATTCTTGAGGCCCTACAGGAACCACTAGCAGGTATTGTTGGCGCGGTTAAAAATGCATTGGAAAAAACACCGCCTGAATTAGGTTCTGATGTCGCCGAACGTGGTTTGGTCTTAACCGGTGGTGGTGCTTTGTTAAGAGACCTGGATAGATTATTAATGGAAGAAACAGGGCTTCCCGTCATTATTGCGGAAGATCCTTTGACCTGTGTTGCGAGAGGTGGTGGACGTTATCTTGAAATGATTGATGAATTTGGAACTGATATTCTCGCTGTTGAGTAAATCCTGGATTCCACAGTTGACCGGCTTCAACTGTAGAATCAAGGATAATAATTGAAGGCGGAGGTGACATATTAACACCCTGTTTCTAAGAAGTTCTTCCGTCAATATTCGTTTTGCAGTATTTGTTTTACTCTCGATCATTGTCATGTTTATTGACCATCATCAAGGTCACTTAAAAATTATTCGTTCAGCCTTATCAACATTAGTCTACCCATTGCAATATGTTGTCAATCTTCCTGTCGAAGCGGCTGAATGGGTTTCAGTTTCATTGGTTACTCACCATAATTTGCTGGAAGAAAATAGTCGATTAAAACGCGAACACTTATTGCTTAGCTCAAAGCTACAGCGATATGAAATTCTGGAAAGTGAAAATCGTCGCTTACGTAATTTACTGGAATCTTCTTTTCGTCTTAATGACAGGGTGCTTGTTGCTGAATTAGTTGCTGTTGAATTGCAATCATTTCGTAGACAGATTGTTATTAATAAGGGACAACGTGAAGGTGCTTATGATGGACAGCCAATCGTTGATGCAACAGGAATTATGGGGCAAATTGTTCATGTTGCTCCATTTTCAAGTACGGTGCTTTTGTTGACTGATCCCAATCATGCTTTGCCTGTGCAAGTTAATAGAAATGGTTTGCGTACTATCGCAGTAGGTACTGGGCAAAGGGATAAACTCTTACTCGAGAACCTTACTAATAATGCGGATATACGTGTCGGCGATCTTATTATTTCATCCGGCCTTGGGCGTCGTTTTCCATCGGGTTATCCAGTTGGGCAAATTGAAAAAATTTCCCGAGATCCTGGCGAAGTTTTTGCCAAAGTTGTAGTCAAGCCGAGTGCTCAATTAAGTCAGAGTCGTGAAGTATTAATGGTCTGGCCATATGAAAATACTAACGACACGAAAAATAAATCTACAGGGCTTGAAACAGAATGATCCCACTTCATGAACCTAAAAAAGGTAACGGGCTTATTGTAATAAGCTTTGTGGTGGCGGTTATGTTAACGGCTTTGCCTTTACCCGATTGGGCTGTTAACTGGCGACCAGCCTGGGTGGCCCTTGTTTTAATTTATTGGTGTATGGCTGTGCCTGATCGTGTTGGGATTGCAACTGGTTGGTTTCTGGGTCTAATATTGGATGTACAACAAAGTACCCTGCTAGGTCAAAATGCGTTGGGTCTTGCCTTGATTGCATTTCTTACTATTAAATCTTATCAACGTATGCGCGTCTATCCATTAGCACAGCAGGCAGTGTTGATTTGTTTTTATCTTTTATTTTATGAGCTCATAATGCTGTGGATAGCAGGATATTTAGGAAAGGGCACTCGTGACTGGACTTATTGGATGCCAGCTATGACCAGTATGTTGTTGTGGCCATGGTTATTCATTATTTTAAGAGACTTACGTCGTAAGTATCAAATCTCATGATGACTATATGTACCCGTGATACCTGAAAATGCCTATTCATAGCACACCTGTTTTCATCCATGGCAGCCGTCGCTTAAAGCGTCTACTGTTGGTGCTCCTCTTTGCAGGGGGCGACCATGCGCATCGTCGCGTCTTGCCTGCATGGACGCAGGTACTTAGCTTGC
>CAYTIZ010000242.1:3031-4165 GCA_964437885.1 uncultured Enterobacteriaceae bacterium | reverse complement strand
CTACCTAATTAAAGGGGTGATGATAGACAGTTACACAGTTTTAGTTACAGTCTCCATTAGCCCGTTAACAAAATTCTATTTATCTTGGATGTTTTCTCAAATACTGTCGTACGGCAACGACTAAATTACATTTAAATAGCATTACTATATTTATCGAGTAACCCCAGCCAACTTAAAGTTGTATTGTATTCTCTATTCTAAGTGTTTGTTATCTAATTACTAAATATAAACAACTCTACGTAAGTTCAACCTATAATTTATGTAGTTTACTCTGGCACAGCAATTGCGATAGTTCATGTAAACAAGGTCTAGAAGAGCAAAGTTCACATGGTAAAATTATTTGGATTCAGAATTACCCCATTTTTTCTTTTTATTTTAGGTTTGGAATGCCTGGCATTATTAGTATCTATTTATCTTGGTATTTTATTGTACAAAGACACAACAACTATCATTCCACTGGAATCAATAGACCACTCAATCTATTCAGGTCTGTTACTCATTATTCTTATCTCTATTTTAACGCCTGGTTTTTTTTACCAAACCAGAGTTGTCAAAAAAGTCAGGAAATCTATAAGTGAAACAGCAATGGGTTTTATTGGAGCTTTTATTACGATGATGGTTATTTTATTTACCAGTAGTTCAGCACTGGGTTCGAGAACACTTTTTATTGCGGCTTTATTAAGTGCCTGCGTTGGTTTAGCGATTAATCAAGCAGGGCTATTTAGTAAATATTGGCGGTTTTTGGTGAGGACTGGAGTGAATTAAAAGACCTTTACACGATTGTTCTTTTTTCCTCTAGCGGCGTCGCCTAAAGCGCCTACCGTTGGTAAAACACACCCAAAGCACTCGTTTCACTCGCGGGGCAGGCTCTACTCAATCGGTCATTTATAGTTATAAACTCCCTCATTCCGTGCGTTTTTGCCTCGCCTAAGAGCGCCTACTGTTGGTGCTAGAGAAAAAACTCCTGCTCGTGTAAAGGTCTTTTAAAGAATAAGTTTTGAAAGTGATTTAAATTCAGAATGCGAAGCGTCTCGTAGCCATTCAAACAATACAGATTCGGTATTTAGTAATACACATCCTGCCTGATTTAAGCGTGACACGGCAATTTCATAGCTTGTCGATTGCCGAGAAGCT
>CAYTIZ010000242.1:0-3021 GCA_964437885.1 uncultured Enterobacteriaceae bacterium | reverse complement strand
ATCAGTAACAACGAATACGTCATACCCTTCAGCCAGGAACTCTATTGCACTTTGTAATACACAAATATGTGCTTCAATTCCAGTCAGTATAATTTGCTTTTTGTTAATTTGATTTAGATGTTCGGGCAGTTTATCTGCACCAAGGCAGGAAAATCGGGTTTTCTCAAAACTTTTTGATGAATCAGTGAGCTTATTCGTAATAAATTCTTCAATCGGCCCCAAACCTTTGGGATATTGCGCTGTAGCAATAACCGGAACGTTCAATTGATTTGCTGCATTTAATAATATATCGGTGCTTTTTCTTAAACGTGATATTACTTTTTCAGGAATTGCAGAACTCAACTTTGCTTGAACATCAATAATAATGAGGCAACTATTATCTACATCACATAATGAGGTTGTGTTCGTTTGTCTGCTCATTACTAAATCAACCAGGCATTAATGAGTTTGAGATCATCTGGTGATAGTGTGCCTGCAGCTTGTTTTAGTTTAAGTGTGTCTAATATGTAATCGTACTTGGCCCTACTATGATTACGGCGTGCTTCGGATGTTGCCCGTTGTGAGGCAACGACATCGACAGCAGTGCGTGTTCCTACCTCAAAGCCTGCTTCTGTTGCTTCTAATGCTGTTTCACTTGAAATGACAGCTTGATTTAATGCGTTTACCTGGCTAATCCCGGAAATAACGCCTAGATAAGCTTCTCGAGTACGGCGTTGGGCAGAACGTCGAGCCTGCTCAAGAGAAAGCACTGCTATATTATAGTTTTCATGTGCTTCTCGTGTTTGTGAGCTGACTAATCCACCAGAATAAAGTGGAATATTTAATTCCAGCCCTACAGATGTAGTGTGTATCTTGGTTGAGCCGAAACGGCCACCTGAAGAGTCATAATCCTGTGATGCCACCAGATCAAGTGTTGGGTAATGCCCAGCCGATTGGCGCTTAATTTCTTTTCTGGCAGTTTCTGCGGCATGGTTAGCTGCAATTACTCCCAGGTTTTGATCCAGGGATAATTGCGTCCAGCTATCAATTGTTTCTGGATCAGGTCGTACCAGAGACATAGTGTTGCCTAAGCTATCAAATGCAGTTATATAATCACCGGTTAACTCGCGTGTTGCCTCTCGCGCATTATCAATTGCGTTAAGCGCCTGAATCTCCCGAGCTACTGCAAGATCATAACCGGCTTGTGCTTCCTGCACATCGGTTATAGCGCTTAAGCCGACTTCAAAGCGTTGATTGGCTTGTTCCAGTTGCCGGCTGAGTGACTTTACCTCTGTATGTGCAAATTCAAGACTGTCCATATTGGCTAATACATCAAAATATCGTTCAGCAATACGAACGATTAAATCTTGTTGCGCTTCGACAAGTTCAGCTTCTGCTTGTTTGATTTCGCTATCGGCCTGATTCAGGGCAATAAAACGGTCACGCCTAAACAAGGGCTGAGAAACGCTTAAGGTGTAACCGCGTCTATTAAAATTTACTCCACCACTAGAGCCAAATGTGCTGGCCGAAGAAATATCTTGATCAAGTCGAGTAGTAGAGGCGTTTAGATTTACAGACGGAAGTAATAGGGCTAAAGCCTGGGGACGTGATTCAAGCGTTGCACGATGTGAAGCTGTTGCCTGTAAATATACAGGGTCATTCTTTTCTGCGAGTTGATAGGCGCTTAATAAATCTGCAGCTATGCAGTTTACTGAAAGCAAGAGAGTCGATAGCAGACAGATAACGGCAGTATTTAAATGATTAATGTTCATAAAAAAAGAGATTTATTATAATTATATTTACAAGTTACGCTGTTCAATATTGAGCCATATCAGTATCAACAGATTCAGCCCATGCATCAACGCCACCTGTAAGATTCACAATTTTCTTGTAGCCATTATCTTCCAGATAATTAGCAATTTGAAAACTACGTATACCATGATGACAAATTACCACTATTTCGTCATCAGGTTTGAGTGACTCCAACATTCTCTGAACATTAGACATACTAATATTGCTAGAACCTTCAATATGACCTATCTCATATTCCCATACTTCACGCACATCTAATAGCACAGGACTTTCGCCAGCATCGAGTTTTATTTTAAGTTCTTCAGGCGTTATTGTTTGCATGGCGTTTAGAATTGAAATGTTTCTTTTCGTTCCGAACCTATCAATGCAGGTAAATCTATCTCAAATAGACTTTCTGTTGAATAATTTGAATCATTTTGTTTCGTCACTATACAGGCTTCCATTGCAGGTGATTCGCCAATTATGGCAAACATTCGCCCACCATCGTTTAATAAATCTAAAAAGCGCTCATCCATTTTTGGTAATGAAGCGGTCAATACAAGAATATCGTATTTTTCAGTTTGACCAAACATACTGTACACGTCAGCACTTTCGAGTTCTATATTACTTAACCCGGTTTTAAAGATTTTGTCATTAGCCGTCTTGATAAGATCGGGAAATATATCAATACTCTTAACGTGTTTTGCAGATTTTGCCAACAGGCTAGTTAAGTAGCCGCATCCTGTGCCGATTTCCAATACAGTTTCATCGGCTTTTAGCGCAAGGGATTGTAAAAGGCGTGCTTCAACTTTTGGAGTCATGGTTGTTTGTTCATGACCAATAGGAAGTCGCGTGTCAGCAAATGAAAGCTCTTTATAAGAATCAGGTATGAATTCTTCACGATGAATTTCATTTAATAGATCCAGTACATCCATATCCAGGACTTCCCATGTCCGGATCTGTTGTTCAATCATATTTGATCGGGCTTGTTCTATATCCATATGCTTAATCTCTCTAGATGCATTAAATGTGGTTGTAGTTAGTAATCGTATTATATAGCATGTAATCAAGCTAGGGGCGCCCAAATGGGCTGAGATTGACCCTTGACCTGATCTGGTTAGTACCAGCGTAGGGAAGCAAGCATCTTGCCATTGGCGCGCTCTAATAATTATACAACCCTTATAAAAGATTAAAGAGGCTAGTAATGAGCGCAATATCTGATTCCAAATTGAGTGATACCGCAACCGTTGA
>CAYTIZ010000241.1:0-4169 GCA_964437885.1 uncultured Enterobacteriaceae bacterium | reverse complement strand
GCAATAACTGGTGTAGATACAGTCATACTTGAACAACTTGAACGTCTTGGTTTATTTTGGGATGAGAGCGTTGTTTATCAAAGCCAGCGGCTTGATTTATATCAAGCTGCACTTGATGAACTTCGCCGTTTAAATTGCACTTTTCCCTGCGCTTGCAGCCGCAAAGATTTATCTGACAAACCCTATTCAGGAACCTGCCGAGCCGGAATTAAATCGAGCAACATTGCCCGTTCAATTAGAATTAAAACAAACAACAATGAAATTGGAATCAGCGATCAGTTACAAGGCTATTATTCACAACAACTGAAATCTGAAATCGGTGATTTTATAATTAGACGTGCTGACGGTTTTTTTGCCTATCATCTTGCAGTTGTAGTTGATGATGCAGAACAAAATATAACGGACATTGTGCGGGGCGTTGATTTGCTTGACTCAACACCCAGGCAAGTTTATTTACAGAGTAAATTAAACTTATTTACGCCCTCTTATCTGCACTTGCCTATTACTATAGATAACGCAGGTAAAAAAATCAGTAAAGCAACTAAAGCAGAATCAGTAAACCCAAACAAAGCAAATGAAACACTGTGTTATGCGCTCAACTTTCTTGGGCAAAACCCGCCCAAGGAATTATTAACTTACGATGTTGAATCAATATTAAGTTGGTCTATTCAAAACTGGAATGTAAATTTATTACCAACGCAAAAAGAAATTAATATAGACCATTATTCATAAGCCGTATCTTAAAATCACTCAGGCAATCAATTTATTGATTAGCCACAGAGAAAACCGTTTTAAATTGTAAATATTAAAAATAGTTAAGATTAAAGAACTATATTAGCTTCTATAGATTTTTAATCTAAGTTTGTCTTTCTCTGTGTACTCTGTGGCCTTGCTTATTATTCATAGGATTATTTCTTGCGTAATTGACTAATGACTATCTAATTGTAGATATCATGGCACTCTTTACGTTCTAAAAATGCTTTCCTGGCAATCCCAAGATCTTTAACAAACCATTCAAGCTCACTCATTAACAATGACTGTGGTCCGTCAACCAATGCTTTCGAAGGATCTGGGTGAAAATCAGCAAGCACCATATTAGCTCCGGCTATAACGCCTTGTGCTGCCGCATGCATCACATCAAGCATGCCATCCGGTCCTTTTTCTCTTGAACCAACAGAATGCGACGGATCAATACAAACTGGCATGTGGGTCAAACGTTTAACCACTGGCACATGTGCAAAATCAACCAGATTGCGATGAGGGTCTCCCATGTTCGTTTTCATGCCACGTAAACAGAAGACGACATTATGGTTTCCTTCACTGGCCAGATATTCTGCCGCGTTCAATGATTCTTCGAGTGTAATACCAAAACCTCGTTTAATTAACACAGGAAATTGCCGTTGTCGCCCTGCTGTTTTTAATAATTCAAAATTCTGTGTATTGCGTGTGCCAATTTGTAGCATTACACCGGTAGGGTTTCCTGCCTTTTCAAGCGCACCATGGATTTCTTCAATCTGTATATCATGCGTAATTTCCATGGCAACAACCTTAATGTTATATTTTCCGGCCAACTCGAAAACATACGGCAAACACTTTTTACCATAGCCCTGGAAAGAATATGGGTTTGTACGCGGCTTATATGCGCCCATACGTGTACAATTTAATCCGAGCTCATTTAATGCACGCATCATAATTTCTACATGTTCACGCGTATCCACAGCGCAAAGTCCGGCAAAAATATGAAATTCATCCTGACCAAATCTGACGCCGTTATAGTCAAAATAATTGGCACGAACATCTTCACTGTGTCGACCCAATACTTTATATTCACGAGATATTCTGACTGCTCGTTCAACAACAGGAAAATTATTTATATGGGCAATATCCAAAGATGCCGTATTGCCAACAAGGTAAAGCTCGGTCAAACGCTGTTGCTGTCCAAGCTCCTCATGCATACGAACAGTAATGTCGGGTAGATTATCCAGATAAGCCTGCAATTCTTTATATTCAGCACTACTCTTATCCGCATCCGGTTTTAAAATTATAATCATTATTTATCCATCTTTGTGAGAACTAAAAATATTAAGATATACTCAAACTAATACTTTAATGAAACGCATTAATCATGAGAAAAAAACTTAACGTTATATTCATTAGTATAACGTTTTTATTCATCAACCATTCAACTTTTGCTATCGATAAAATAGTAATAAATGGCCTGTTCAAAGACAAGGCAATTGTCAGCATTGATGGCAAGCAGCGTGTACTAAGAAAAGGCAAATCTAGTCCTGAAGGCGTGTTATTAATCGAGTCAAATAGCAAAGAAGCCATAATTGAAATTGATGGACAACAAGACACCTACACTTTAGGTACACAAATCAGAAATAGTTTCGCGCCAGTAACCGACGGAAAAAAATTAATAATAACTCCTGATAGTGGCGGCATGTATAACATTAGTGGTTCGATAAATGGCTCTCATGTTTCATTTATTGTAGATACTGGTGCCACACTGGTATCAATGAATAGTAATGTCGCAAAAAAATTGGGGATTGATTACAAACTAAATGGCAAAGAAAGTCTCTCATATACTGCTTCAGGGAAAAGTAAAATCTATGTCGTCAATTTAAAAAAAGTAAAAGTGGGTGATATTGAATTGCATAACATAAAAGGCGCTGTTCACGAAGGTAGCTTCCCGGTAATTGCCCTTCTAGGGATGTCTTTTTTAGGAAAACTAGATATGAAACGCGAAGGACGAGTTATGGAGTTACATAAGAAGTATTAGAAACAAGATATTTAGTTCACACTGAGCGTTTCAATCTCTCACTATCCCAAAATACTTCACTGCCACCCTTGCCTTGATTTAGCGTCCTTGCCCAAACAAATAACAAATCGGACAAGCGATTTATATATCGTAAAGACTCAGGGTTCAGATATTCAATACGACTTAATTCAACCATGCTGCGTTCACAACGTCTGCATACGCTTCTGGCAAGATGACAAACAGAAGCAGACAGAGAACCGCCAGGTAAGACAAATTCTTTTAAAGCCGGCAGATCTTCATTGTAGGATTCTATTAATTCTTCAAGTCGCTCAATACAGTTCGGAGCTATCACTGCATTTCCCGGGGTAGCAATCTCTCCACCTATATCAAATAGCCGATGTTGTATATTTAGTAAATAATCGGAAATATCATTCGAAATGTCACTTGCTTCAACAACACCAATAAGACTATTTAGCTCGTCTATATTTCCTATTACCTCAACACGGACACCGGATTTATCGACACGTTCTCCATTAGCAAGCCCAGTAGAACCATCGTCACCTGTGCGAGTATAGATTTTAGATAATCTATTACCCATGAAAATATTTCCCTTTTACAATTTTATTAAGCTAATTGGGTAAGCTGCCGCTTTTTCATCCAAACTTGAGTGCCTTCAAAAATACCAAATAACACACCGACATAAAAAAGATCGCCTAACAAGGTATTGCCATAGAACGGGATTGCCATTACATAACATTCAAGCAATCCAGACAATGATATTGGATATAGCGTGCCGCTTAACCATGTGCCGAAATTTGACACTATGAAAAATAATGTCGCTGAAGAAAATGCTGCCCCGCCAAGTCGAAGTAACGAACGTTTTTCAGAAAGTAGTAATCGACCTAAAAAGGCGCTGAATGCAAATCCAAGATAGACAAACAACATGGCGATTGGCTCATAAAAGCCGATAAAAAAGTCACTCAGCAATAATGCACAAAGAGGTAACAACCATACTCTTTTATCGACGATATAGGCACCTGCAAAAAGCCCGAGAGCGCCAATAGGTGTGAAATTAAGAGGATGAGGCACTAATCTGGAAAATACTGCAAGAAGAACCAGAATAAATATAAAAGTATTTTTATGTTTTAACATATTTGATGCTCCTTACTATGGTGCTAAATTATTCAAATGTATAGCCTATTATAAATGAAAAATTTCTTTCTGGCAGTGGTAATGCATTATAGCGTCCTGCAGTCGTAGTACTTCTTACACCTGTATCGAAAGATTTTTCATCCAAAATGTTATTCACTGAAAAACTCATGTCTAATGGACCCTTCTCAAAATTCACTTTACTATTAATTGTTGAATAAGAAGGGATTTTTTGACCAAAATTATTTTTTTGATCATT
>CAYTIZ010000240.1:378-4192 GCA_964437885.1 uncultured Enterobacteriaceae bacterium | reverse complement strand
GGTAATACAGTCGAGCCGCGAACTTGTTGTTCAGATTTACGTGCATCAACACCCAGGTTCACTGCGACTTCAACGGACTCATCAAATTTCACTGATGAAACTTCTTTTAATAATTCCAATGCTTCTTTGACAAGATAAGACTTACCTGGCTCTACCTTATCTTCATATGCTTTTGTACGTTTGGATAATTTTGCCATGGCTATACTACCCCTTCAGTTTCTATACCCATACTACGGGCAGTACCAGCTATAGTTCTAACAGCTGCATCTAAATCCGCCGCCGTCAAATCAGGCTCTTTAGTTTTGGCAATTTCTTCTAATTGTGCACGATTCACTTTACCAACCTTATTGCTGTTTGGTGTACCACTACCACTTTTCACGCCTGCTGCTTTCTTCAAGAGAATAGATGCAGGGGTAGTTTTACTGATAAAAGTAAAACTTTTATCGTTATAGACGGTGATGATAACGGGTACAGGCAAGCCCTGCTCCAGACTCTGTGTTTGCGCATTAAATGCTTTACAGAACTCCATGATGTTAACACCGTGCTGCCCTAACGCAGGGCCTACCGGTGGACTGGGATTTGCCTGACCAGCAGGCACCTGTAATTTGATATAACTCTCGACTTTCTTGGCCACAGCCTTTCTCCCCTTGGGTTCAAACGCCTTTCGGCTCCCCATTAAATTTAACTGACGTGAACAAGTCACATCAACTTATACAAAAACTTTATTCTTTTTCTACTTGCCCGAATTCAAGTTCAACTGGTGTAGAACGCCCAAAAATTAAAACCGATACTCGCAAACGGCTTTTTTCATAATTAACTTCTTCAACAACACCATTAAAATCAGTAAATGGGCCGTCTTTAACTCGTACAACTTCACCAGGCTCAAAAAGTATTTTCGGCTTTGGTTTATCAACGCCTTCTTCAACACGTTGTAATATCGCATCTGCTTCCATATCCGTAATCGGCGCAGGTCTATCACTGGTACCACCAATAAAACCTAAAACTTTTGGCGCTTCTTTAACCAAATGCCAGGTATCGTCATTCATTTCCATTTTGACCAAAACATAGCCTGGGAAAAATTTACGTTCACTTTTGCGCTTTTTACCATCGCGCATTTCAACCACTTCTTCTGTCGGCACAAGAATCTCACCAAACATATCATTGAGACCACTGCGTTCAATTCGTTCCCACAATGACCGCATTACCTGGCTTTCAAAACCAGAGTAGGCGTGAACCACATACCATTGCTGAGCCATACTAACCTCCATGCCCCATCAATAGACCTATTGACCAACCGAGAAACATATCCAGCAACCATAATATAATGGCAACAATAATCACCATGCCAATCACAAGTAAGGTTGTGTTTATCGTTTCTTTTCTTGTCGGCCAGACAACTTTACGAACTTCGATCTGCGCATCATGAAAATAACCCCAAATCTCTCGTCCCTTGTTAGTTTGTAATGCTATACCGACACTGATACCGACCGCTGCTAACAAGCCGATTACCCGATATAACAAGGCTTCGTCAGCATAAAAATAAAAGCCAACTAAAGCAGCTATTAATATTAATAGCGCCAAACCAAGCTTGAAGGTATCCAGCTTTCCACTCGTAGTTTCTACATTTGAATTCATATTTACGTATTTAGTCCAGAGCCAGATTTCTCTAAATGGCAGGCCAGGAGGGAATCGAACCCCCAACCTACGGTTTTGGAGACCGTCGCTCTGCCAATTGAGCTACTGGCCTATTTTCTATTTCAAGGAATCTACCTGTTATTTTTTAATTACTCAATAATTTTAGAGACAACGCCCGCACCAACAGTACGGCCACCTTCTCGTATTGCAAAACGCAAACCTTCTTCCATCGCAATCGGGTTAATCAATTTCACCGTCACTTTGATGTTGTCGCCCGGCATCACCATCTCCGTGCCTTCCGGCAATTCCATCGCGCCGGTAACATCAGTAGTACGGAAATAAAACTGAGGACGGTAATTATTGAAGAACGGCGTATGACGGCCTCCTTCATCTTTACTCAATACATATATCTCAGTCTCAAAATGCGTATGCGGGGTAATTGAACCCGGATGACATAGTACTTGGCCGCGCTCTACCTCTTCGCGCTTGGTACCACGTAGCAACACACCCACGTTGTCGCCCGCTTGACCTTCGTCCAGTAACTTACGGAACATTTCTACACCGGTACATGTCGTCTTCTGCGTGTCTTTAATACCCACAATCTCAATTTCTTCACCCACTTTGACAATACCGCGCTCAACTCGACCGGTGACTACCGTGCCACGTCCTGAAATTGAGAACACGTCTTCAATGGGTAACAAGAAAGGCTTGTCTACAGGCCGTTCTGGCATCGGAATGTAATCATCCATTGCCGCAACCAGCTTCATGATGGAAGGAATACCGATATCACTGGTATCACCTTCTAATGCTTTCAGTGCTGAGCCGGTTATAATCGGGGTGTCATCACCTGGGAAATCATACGCGTCTAACAACTCACGAACTTCCATTTCTACTAATTCTAGTAATTCTGCGTCATCAACCTGATCAGCTTTATTCAGGTAAACCAAGATGTAAGGCACTCCCACCTGGCGTGACAGCAAGATATGTTCACGAGTTTGTGGCATCGGTCCATCCGCTGCACTACACACTAATATCGCACCATCCATTTGTGCCGCACCAGTAATCATGTTCTTCACATAATCTGCGTGTCCCGGACAATCCACGTGCGCGTAGTGACGGTTCTCACTTTCGTATTCCACGTGCGCAGTTGCAATGGTAATACCGCGTTCACGCTCTTCTGGCGCATTATCAATGTCACCATAGTCCTTAAATTCACCACCATGTGCTTCTGCCATGATCTTTGTAATTGCCGCTGTCAACGTTGTCTTACCATGGTCAACGTGGCCAATTGTGCCCACATTTACATGCGGCTTCGTACGTTCAAATTTTTCCTTAGACACGGCTAATTACCTCTTCTATACCTTTATAATTAATAACGTTATGTGTTTCTACTAATAATACTTTCAGCAATATTTGCTGGTACTTCACTATATTTTTCAAATTCCATTGTATAGACCGCTCGACCCTGAGTAGCTGACCGAAGATCTGTTGCATAACCAAACATCTCTTTAAGCGGCACTTCTGCTCTTATCACCTTTCCAGCAGGTGATTCTTCAGTGCCCTGTAAAATCCCTCGGCGACGATTCAAGTCTCCATTTACAGTCCCCATATATTCTTCCGGGGTAATAATTTCTACTTTCATCACTGGCTCAAGTAAAACAGGTTCTGCCTGACTTGCACCTTCTCTGAATCCCATCGAGCCGGCGATTTTAAACGCCATTTCGTTAGAGTCAACCTCATGATACGAACCATCGTATAAAGTGACCTTCACATCGACTACTGGATACCCAGCAACAATGCCATTTGCCATCTGTTCGACGACACCTTTCTCAACGGCCGAAATATATTCTTTCGGTACTGAACCACCGACAACTTCATTTACAAACTCAAATCCTTCGCCAGCTTTCTTTGGTTCAAGCTTGAATACAACATGGCCATATTGCCCTCGGCCACCTGATTGACGAACAAACTTCCCTTCCGCCTTTTCCAGTGTTGCCCTAATCGTTTCACGATAAGCCACTTGTGGTTTACCAACGTTAGCTTCAACTTTAAATTCACGCTTCATACGATCAATAATGATCTCTAAATGAAGCTCACCCATTCCTGAAATAATGGTTTGGCCAGATTCTTCATCGGTGTGCACACGAAAAGAAGGATCTTCTTGAGCCAATTTACTTAA
>CAYTIZ010000240.1:0-343 GCA_964437885.1 uncultured Enterobacteriaceae bacterium | reverse complement strand
AACCGCCACTGCAATTACCGGCTCAGGAAACTCCATACGCTCAAGCGTAATCACGTTTTTGACATCACAAAGTGTGTCACCGGTCGTTACATCTTTTAAACCTACTGCTGCCGCTATATCTCCAGCGCAGACTTCATTAATATCTTCACGACTATTGGCATGCATTTGTAACAAGCGACCAATGCGTTCTTTTTTTCCTTTAACCGGATTAAATACCGAGTCTCCCGACTTCAGTATTCCCGAGTAGACACGGAAAAAAGTTAAGGTGCCAACAAACGGGTCTGTTGCAATCTTAAAAGCCAACGCTGCAAAAGGAACATCATCTGCTGCTTGCCTTTCACCT
>CAYTIZ010000239.1:0-4200 GCA_964437885.1 uncultured Enterobacteriaceae bacterium | reverse complement strand
ATTTAAAGCATGCTTAGCAGATAACCAATGTATTGTTCCCTTAACTTTACGACCATCAGGAGCATTGCCACCTTTAGTTTCCGGATCGTAAGTACAACGTAACTCAATGACTTCGCCTGCGTCATTTTTTATTACATCGGTACACGTTATAAAGTATGCATAACGCAATCGCACTTCACGTCCAGGCCCTAAACGAAAGAATTTTTTTGGCGGCTCTTCCATAAAATCACTTTGTTCAATATAGAGTACTTTTGAAAAAGGTAACTGACGCTGACCCATATCAGGATCATTTGGGTGATAAGGCGCATCCAATTGTTCCGTTTCACCCTCAGGATAATTTTCAATGGTGACTTTCAGTGGATTTAATACAGCAAGAACACGACGCGTACGCTTATCCAAATCTTCTCTTACGCAATTTTCTAATACACCAACATCTATCAGTGTATCCGTTTTAGTTACGCCAATACGGCTACAAAAATCACGTATAGCTTCCGGCGTATAACCACGACGGCGCATACCGACAAGCGTTGGCATACGAGGATCATCCCAGGCAGATACCTGTCCTTCCGTAACTAGTTCATTCAATTTGCGTTTACTAGTAACCGTATAACTTAAATTTAGACGGGCAAATTCAATTTGTTGTGGATGACACGCTATGGGCAACTGATCCAAAAACCAGTCATACAAAGGACGGTGATCTTCAAACTCTAATGTACATAAAGAATGCGTGATACCTTCCAATGCATCAGAAAGACAATGTGTATAGTCATACATTGGGTAAATGCACCACTCATCCGCTGTTCGATGGTGACTTGCTTTCTTGATCCTGTAAACTGCCGGATCACGCATGTTCATATTAGGTGAGGCCATGTCTATCTTTGCGCGCAACAAACATTCGCCTTCATTAAATTCACCAGCACGCATACGTTCAAATAAATCCAGATTTTCTTCAACACTGCGATCACGGTGTGGACTTGCCTTGCCCGGTTTAGTCAACGAACCGCGATATTCACGTATCTCGTCAGCAGTTAAATGATCCACATACGCTTTATCATCACGAATTAACTGTTTGGCAAACTCAAATAATTTCCCAAAATAATCCGATGAAAAATAAAGACGATCTTCCCAGTCAAAACCCAGCCATTTAACATCGTTTTGAATTGAATCCGTATATTCAACATCTTCTTTTTCGGGATTGGTATCATCAAAACGAAGATTACATATTCCGCCTTCATAATCCTCTGCTATACCAAAGTTTAAGCATATCGACTTTGCATGTCCTATATGAAGATAACCATTAGGTTCAGGTGGGAAACGTGTATGAACACGACCTTCATTTTTATTATTCTTTAAATCATCATTAATGATATTACGAATAAAATTACTGGGTTCCGGAGTTGATTTTTCAGACATGAAATATCCTATTTATTATTACTAACCAAGCTTAATAGCCACAGAGGCCATAGAGTTTAAGAAATGAAAGACCAATTCGCTCTGTGTACTCTGTGGCAAAAAGTTTTTATGATACTTTTATTGGTTGACGGTTATTTTCATTATTATACATACTTACGTGCGATTTTCGGTAGGTCGCCTTTCAAGCCCATCGCCCGCTTCATGATTGCGTGTTTGGCAAACGGTAAGCTATCAACCATATCCAGACCAAAATTGCGCATCCATTGTACAGATTGAGACTGATTTTCAAAGAGCTGTTTAAAGCCATCCATCAAATACATCACGTTCTTATTCTCGCCCTTGCGCCAACGTTCATAACGACGTAACACTTGCAAGCGACCCGGATCCCTTCCGCGCTGTACAGTATCGATAACAATTTCTGCTAGGGCTGCTGCATCCAACAAACCTAAATTAGCGCCTAAACCTGCTAAAGGATGGACGCTATGTGCACTATCACCAATTAAGGCTAATCTTGATTGGATATAATGATCCGCCTGTGCGCGACTAAGCGGAAAAATTATTCGTTCTGTACTTTCCTTAATTTCACCTAATTCATTTGCAAAAGCTTCTACCAATTCAAAATGAAATGCCGACTTTTCCATTTCTTTAAGTCGCTGGGCATGATCTGGACTAGTTGACCAAACAATGGCAGATTGATGAGAATCAACCATTGGCAAAAATGCCAAAGGTCCACGTTTTAAAAACCGTTGTCGAGCAACTTCGGCATGTGGAAATTCCGTAGTAACAACACATGCCAAAGCAGACTGTTTATAATCATGTTTTTGATAATGAATATTAGCAAGCGATCTCAATTTTGAATTACTACCATCGGCAGCAACCACAAGTTTTGATCTAAACTGCAACCCATCTTCTGTCTCCAGTATCATTGCTTCCGTTTCATCCTTAATAAATGCAGCAGAAACTGACCAGATACAACGGACATTTTCCATATCCAGTAACTTTTCTTGTAGTGCATCAACTATAGCCTGATGAGAAATAATATAACCCATGGTTGCCTGACAAATCGAGGCACTATCAAAGTGAACTTCGCCCAATCCATTCTCATCCCAAACATGCATCTTTCTAAAACAGGCAATATCATCCTCTGGTAAGCGACGCCAGGCATCAGCCTTTTTAAGTATTTGTTCAGAAGCAAGGGTAATAGCAAAAACACGCGCATCAACTTTTTTAAGTGAATTAACCTGTCTGACACCGGCATCAAGCAAAATAACCTTTAGTCCAGCTTGCCCTAATAAACAAGCAAAAGTGCCACCAATAATTCCGCCACCGACGACGACGACATCTGCATCAAACTTATCTGCGGTAGTTTTCACAAAAACTGTCCTCTAACAAGCCGAGGCTGTAGTCCAGCAAGACCCATTGTTGTTTCAATAAATGACGATTTCAGATCAGGAATTGAATCAAGCAACAACATCGCTGCATTTCTAGCAACACCTAATAAGGGCAATTCATTATAAAAACTACTTGCTAGCCCATTAGTAAATCGCATGACACGCTGTTGATCTGCCTGTCGTAATTTTATGTAAGCCTCTAAAATACCAATATCATCCGTAGTGAGTCCTTTTTCAATACCCATAAATATACATTCCGCCAAACCAGCAACATCACGTAACCCTAAATTAAACCCTTGCGCTGCATTCGGGTGAATACTATGCGCTGCGTTACCTAGTAAAATTAATTGTTGCTGAAATTGTTCAATTGCTTCGATGAAGACAATTGGATACGAGCAACGCTGACCCACTTGTTCAATCTTGCCTAAACGACGCCCAAACTCGGTCTCAACTGCTTTAATATAGTCCTTATCAGGCATGTTCAGGTATCGCTTTGCATTCTTTTTATTTACAGTAAACACCAACACTGAACGATTTGTATCTATAGGTAAAAGCGCTATTGGACCGTGTGATGTAAATCGTTCATAAGCAGTGGCATTATTTCGTTTTTGTGTTGTTACGTTTGCAACAATGGCTGTTTGTTTAAAATCTTTTTCTTTCGTATTAATTCCTGCCAAACGTCTTACTAATGAATGACCACCATCAGCACCGACTAATAGTCCTGTGCTTATAGTTTTAGTATTATTTGAACGCGCTATTTCCAAAGTCATACCCGAATCAATACGTTGAAAATATTTTAATTCCGCCGGACAAATTAATTTTACATTTTTAAAGGCTGACATTTGTTTGTGCAAGGCCATGCCCAAAGAACGGGCGACAACAATATGGCCTAGCGCAGAATTCCCGGTCTCTGCTGCATCAAGATGAGTGAAACCGAATCGACCTTGTTCCGAAATATGTATTTTTTTGATTGCAGTCGTATATGACTGAACTCGTTGCCATACGCCAATATATTCAAGAATACGTTGTGAAGAAGGCGAAAGCGTAATTCCTCTATCATCATAACTAGGCTGCTGTTCATTGCTTAAAGTAACAGATTCAATGATAGCAATACGCAAACCCGATGGCGCCAAGGCACAAGCCAGACTTGCGCCAACCATTCCTGCACCAATGATGACAACATCATAATCATGCGGCATCAGTCATCAGCTCCTCTATTTCATCTGCCGTCTTCGGTGCATCCTTACTCAAAACTTCATGTCCATCTTTCGTTACCAAAACATCGTCTTCTATTCGTATACCAATATTCCACCATTTTTTTGGAAGTCCTTTTGTTCTAGCCGGCATATAAAGCCCCGGTTCAACCGTCAACACCATCCCCGGTTCAAGCATGCGC
>CAYTIZ010000238.1:0-4221 GCA_964437885.1 uncultured Enterobacteriaceae bacterium | reverse complement strand
GGCGTGTGAAGATTGGGGCATGATACATTTTCACATAGGCTCTGTTTCCATGCGATTGAAGCAGGAACATTTCATGAAAACGGTGGAGACTTTTAGTGAAGCTTCCCACCATTTGAACCCCGTTTATTCAGACACGAATAGAAGCAGACATAAATATAGATAAGCTACGTCATTAAGTAACATGGGGTTATCTGTGTAAACCTGGTATAGATATGCAAGACAACGTTCCCAGAAGGAATAGGCTAACTAGTTACGAGGCTCAGTTAACAAAGCACTTTTAAGACATTGCTCGGCTGATTCGCAACAGCCGCCACAGCAACCGCCGACATTGAGCTCACTGGTTAATCTTTCCAGAGAATCTATGCCTTTTACGGCTGCCTGATGAATATCACTTTCAGTGACCGCATTACAAACACATACATACATATCAAAACAATACCTTAAATCTATTGTTATTGATAATAGTAGCAGTAATGAGAATTATTATCAATTGATAATTAGGATTGTTTTTCCTGCCTTCTTAACTTATTGATAGATAGAGATTTACATCTTTGATTGCAGGTAGTTTTCCAGCCCTACCTTGTCTATCAAGCCAAGTTGTTTCTCCAGCCAATAGGTATGATCCTCTTCCGTATCTTTCAACAACTCTTCCAGGATCTCTCTTGTTTGATAGTCTTTTTCTGATTCACAACAATCGATGGCTTCCTTCAGGGCGGCAATCACACCCAGTTCCAGTTGCAAATCATTTTTCAGCATCTGGGGAACATCTCGACCAATATTAAGCCCCGCCCGTTTTGATAAATCAGGCGTACCTTCAAGAAACAGAATACGTTTAATTAACTTGTCAGCATGACCTGTCTCATCTTCCATCTCGTGACTGATGCGTTCATAAAGCTCATTTAAGCCCCAATCTTCATACATTCGAGAATGGATAAAATATTGATCCATTGCTGTTAACTCGCCTGCGAGTAGTTTGTTAAGCTGGTTGATTACAGTTTCGGTACCTTTCATAGCATTATTCCTTTGTCACTGTTTATTAATTTGTTAACGACGTCCAGGAAGAAAATCACATTTTTGATTGTAAGTAATTTTTCAGACCCGTTTTCTCGATTAAACCCAGTTGCGTTTCCAACCAGTCGATATGCTCTTCTTCACTTTCCAGAATAGATTCCAGAAGCTCTCTTGAAACATAGTCTTGTACTGACTCACAAAATTCGATCCCTGATTTCAATGTCGGTATTGCTTCCAGTTCCAGTGCGAGATCGGCTTGTAACATTTCTTCAGGATTTTCGCCGATGCGTAGCCTGCCCAGTTCCTGTAGATTCGGCAGCCCTTCAAGAAAAAGAACGCGCTCAATCAACGCGTCCGCGTGTTTCATTTCATCAATAGACTCCTTATATTCATGTTCATCCAATTCTTTTAAACCAAAATTTTTATACATGCGTGCATGCAGAAAATATTGATTAATTGCGGTTAATTCATTCTTAAGCGCTTTATTAAGATGTTTTATAACTTGTGTATTACCTTGCATAGAGATTTGTCCTTTTCGCTGGTTTCATACCATGATAATAGTTTGCAAAAATAACTTGTCAATCTTTAAGCTATTGATTTTCAAATGATAATTATTACTATTTACATTACTTATAGGCAGTAAAATTGATTATAATAAGACGCAAACCATTAACGTAATCAAGCTGAGGAGAGAGCAGATGGATGTTTCCACGATTATATTTTTAGGTGTTCTTGCCGCGTTCGTTATGTATGCAGTCACCCTTTATAACAATCTCGTTTCGATAAAACACAGTGTCTCCAAAGCCTGGTCAAATATCGATGTATTACTAAAACAGCGTCACGACGAACTACCTAAGTTAGTTGAGACCTGTAAACAATATATGGGTTTCGAGCAAGAGACACTTGAAAAGGTCATGCTAGCTCGCTCTGCTGTCGCTGCCGCAAGAGAAAAAGGAGATGTTTCATCATTAGGGCCTGCCGAAACTCAACTCAGAATGGGATTAGGTAATCTGTTTGCTGTTGCTGAAGCCTATCCAGACTTAAAAGCAAATGAAAACTTCAAACACTTACAAGCACGGATATCCGGCCTTGAAGATGCCATTGCTGACCGACGAGAATTTTATAATGAATCCGTCAATACAAATAATGTCCGTATCGAGCAATTTCCCGATGTTATTATCGCCCGAATGTTCGCATTCACGGCACGGGATTTACTTGAATTCAGTGACGAAGAGAAAAAAGATGTCGATGTAAAAGCATTATTTGGTTAATCCAGCATGCCAGACATATTAGCTACCTTGAAAGAATGGGCTAAAGTTAGCCCTGCTGATGACTTTTGGATCTGGGCTATTGGTTTATTAGTAGTTACTATTGCAGGCTTCTTTCTTGCCTTCACATACATGCAGCGTAAACGCATTATTGAAGATACACCGACATCAAAAATACGATCTGCAGCACAAGGTTATCTCGAATTAGTCGGTCATGGGTATCTCATGGAAGGACAACCCATCATCTCACCTTTAACAGGAACCACCTGCACATGGTATGAATTCAAAGTAGAAGAACGACGCCAGACTGGCAAAAATTCGGAATGGAAAACGGTTAGAAAAGGAATCAGTGATGAGTTATTTTTAATCAAGGATGAAACGGGGCAATGCATCATCGATCCAGAAGACGCTCACGTTAGCGTTTCAAGTAAAGATGTCTGGTATGGCGCTCAATCTACTCCAGCCCGCGGTCCGTTATCAACGAGTAAAAAGCGTGGATTTTTTACCGGTATCGTCGTCAGTAATAAATACCGCTATACCGAGAAGCTTTTACATTCCGGAGAAAGTCTCTATGCAATTGGCTTATACAAGACAGTAGGTGGTGCCGGTGCCAGCTTTAACATAAATGAAGACGTGCGCGAATTAATACGTGAATGGAAAACAGATACGGAGACATTAATGAAAAAATTTGATACGAATGGAGATGGTGAGATTGATTTAAACGAATGGCAGAAAGTCAGGGAAGAAGCGTATAACCAGGTCATGGAAAAACACAGCGAACAAAAAACATTACCGCCAGTGCATTTAATGAGTAAAACAAATGATAAACGCCGCCCTTTTATTTTATCTGCCATCGCGCAAGATGATTTGACACGTCGCTTGCATGTTTATTCAGTATTATCGATTACTGCTTTTATAATTTTCGGTAGTCTCTCAACCTTGCTAATCAGCGCACGTTTAGCAACTTAAATTTTCACCCATACTTGAATTAAAATTTATTAAACCTATATCTACTATATGAATAATCCACTTTTACAGAAAGAAGGGCTGCCTGCTTTTGAATCTATTCAGGCATCTCACATTGAGCCTGCAATTGACTATTTACTATCAGAAAATAGAAACGCCGTTGAATCTTTATTAAATACAACAAAAGATGTCAACTGGAATAACTTATTACAAAAAGTTGAAGACATGGATGATCGGCTTAATAAAGCATGGTCTCCTGCAAGTCATCTACACTCTGTCGCCGACAATGATCAATTACGCGAGGCTTATAACGCTTGTTTATCAAAGCTGTCCGATTACTCAACCGAGATGGGACAAAATGAAGGTTTGTTTCATGCCTACGAGACTATCGCTAGCAGCGATGACTACGAATCACTCAGTACAGCTCAACAGAAAATCATCAAAAATGCGTTACGTGATTTTCGTTTATCCGGTATCGACCTCGATAATGAGGCAAAACAGCGCTATAAAATAATCCAGCAAAAACTCTCTAAATTACAAACGAAATTCGAAGAAAACTTATTAGACGCAACTCATGCCTGGAAAAAGTTAATCACTAACAAAGAGGAATTATCCGGTTTACCTGAGTCAGCAATCGCATTGGCTGCGCAAACTGCAAAAAATGAAGATAAGCAAGGTTGGCTATTTACCCTGGACTTTCCATCTTACATGCCAGTCATGCAATACGCTGACAACACCGAATTAAGAAAAGAACTTTATTATGCTTATGTAACCCGCGCTTCCAATGAAGCTTCGAATACGGATGGTGATTGGGATAATAGCAACATCATGCTTGAAATTCTCAAATACCGAACTGAAAAAGCGAAATTACTCGGCTTTGAAAGTTACGCGCATTATTCTCTGGCGACAAAAATGGCTGACAGCCCAGAAGAGGTAATGGATTTTTTAAACGACCTTGCTGAGCGCACACAGGATT
>CAYTIZ010000237.1:0-4222 GCA_964437885.1 uncultured Enterobacteriaceae bacterium | reverse complement strand
TGTTTTCGGGCGTGCTTTGAGTAGGCATTTGCAAGTATCATGGGTATATTATCTAAATAGTGGTTAAAATAAGTGATTCAATTAGAAACTGGGCACATCATGTCAAAATCAGAAAATAATCTCATATGGATCGACTTGGAAATGACTGGCCTCGATACCGATAATGACACTATTATTGAAATAGCAACAATTGTCACTGATCCCCAACTCAATATACTGGATGAAGGTCCTGTATTGGCGATTCATCAGTCTAACGAGATTCTTGATCAGATGGATGAATGGAATACGCGGCAACATAATCAATCTGGTTTAGTAGAAAGGGTGCAGAATAGTCCATATGACGTTGCCGAAGCTGAAAGTATGACACTGGCTTTCCTCGAGAAGTTCGTCCCAAAAGGAAAATCACCAATGTGTGGTAATAGTATATGCCAGGATCGTCGTTTTATGCACCGTTTGATGCCAAATTTAGAGCAATATTTTCACTATCGAAATCTGGATGTCAGCACGATTAAGGAAATTTTAAAACGTTGGGCTCCCGAAAAAGAAGGATATGACAAGCAAGGTAGCCATCTTGCCATGGATGACATTCGCGATTCTATTGCTGAATTGAAGTATTACCGCGAACACGTCTTTAAAATCTGAGGTAACTTGGGTATATGCCTAATAATTTTAAATGCTTGCCGGTCAACCTTTATTCTGCCGCGCAAACCAGGGAGCTTGATCGCATTGCGATTGAGGAATTCGATTTGCTCGGTTATACATTAATGCACCGAGCCGCCGTATTTAGTTATCAAAAGTTGAAAGAAAAGTGGCCCGATGCAGAATCAATCACGGTACTCTGTGGCGGCGGTAATAACGCTGGCGATGGCTATGTTCTTGCGGGACTAGCTCAGGAAGACGGGAAACAGGTGTCTGTTTTTTATTTACTCGATCCTGCAAACCTAAAAGCTGATGCAGCAACTGCGTATAAATATCTACAAGCAAGTAACATTACAGCATCGAAGTTCTCTGCTGATGCTTTGATAGAGGCTGATGTCATTGTTGATGCGATTTTTGGTACGGGTCTCGATCGAGATGTTGAAGGCGACTTCTGTGATGCAATTAATGCAATCAATACAACTCCTGTTCCTGTTTTATCGATAGATATTCCTTCCGGTCTGAACTCGGACACCGGAAGTATTATGAATGTTGCTGTTAATGCGGATGTTACAGTAACGTTTATTGGTTTAAAGAAGGGCATGTTTACCGGGGAAGGTCTGGAGTATTCTGGTGAAATTAAATTTAATGATCTTGATGTGCCTGAAGAGGTCTATCAACGTTTAGTGAAAGATAAACATTCAGTTAGCAGATTAGAGTTTGATGATTTAAATCATATTCTTAAACCGCGGCAACGCAACTCTCACAAAGGTCACTATGGACATGTGCTTGTTATTGGTGGCGATGAAGGTTATCTCGGCGCGGCGCGACTGGCCGCAGAAGCAGCAGCTCGCGTAGGCGCAGGTTTAGTCAGTATTGCGACTCGTTCATCCCATGCAAGTTTATTAAGCACGATAAGACCTGAGATTATGTCGCATGGTGTTGAAACACTGGAAGAATTAATGCCACTTATTAAGCGAGCTAATGTAATAGCCATTGGGCCGGGTTTAGGCCTATCAGAATGGGCTAAATTATTATTAGCACGTGTGTTTGAATCAGAACTTCCTATTGTTATTGATGCCGATGCCTTAAATTTATTAGCTGAAGAAGAACAATCTTCGGCTAATTGGGTGATTACGCCACATTCAGGAGAGGCAGCACGTTTGTTAAATATAGACACAAAAACAATACAGTTGGATCGATTTAAATCTATTCATAGCCTGCATGAAAAATATAAAGGCCCAGTTGTTCTAAAAGGCAGTGGAACCCTGGTTGTAGATACTGAAGGTGAATACTTTGTTTGCGATGCAGGAAATCCAGGGATGGCATCTGGAGGCATGGGCGATGTCTTAACCGGTGTCATTGCGGGTTTGATTGCGCAGGGTATTGAAATCAATCATGCGACAAAACTAGGTGTGTGTTTGCATGCCAACGCTGCCGACCGTGCGGCCAGTGCAGGCGAGAGAGGCATGATGGCGCTGGATTTAATGCCGCATTTACGAAACTTGGTAAATACTTAGCCTTCTAATGTTTATGCTTCTTAAAAATGAGTCTGAAACACTCGCATTAGGCGCTAAAATAGCAGCCATGTTGCAAGGTGGAGAGATTATTTATCTAAGTGGTGAACTGGGTGCTGGTAAGACGACCTTTGTTCGTGGTTTATTAAATGGCTTGGGTCATTCCGGAAATGTAAAAAGTCCAACTTATACGCTTGTTGAACCGTATTCGATTAATGACAAAAATATATATCATTTTGATTTATATAGAATAAATGACCCGGAAGAGCTCGAGGCCATGGGTATTCGGGATTATTGCGATGGTGAGTCTATTTGCCTGTTTGAATGGCCTGAGCAAGGTGAAGATGTGCTTCCTGTGGCCGATATAATCTTGTCGTTTAGCCATTGTGATTTGGGTCGAGAGTTAAATATCGAATCAAAATCGTCGAAAGGTGAGAATATTCTCAAACAGTTTTAATCCTTTTATTTTCCTTCTTTTTTATTCAATTTAGTTTTACCAGAGTTAGCTATTCTCCATAAAAAACATGGATATAGCTTGATTTCTTCGAAAAAACTTGAAACTATTCATTTTATAACTACATTAATAATAATAAGGTTGGGATTGTCGGTTACCAATATGCGTTTAATATTGTTTTATAGTCTTTTCTTTTTTTCTTCATTGGTCTTTGCCGGATCAGTGGTGGTTGAAAATGTTCGCGTTTGGGCCGCACCTGACAGCACCCGTGTTGTGTTTGACATTAGTGGTTCAGTAGAACATAAACTATCTATGTTGACTGAACCCTATCGAACCGTAATAGACCTTAAAGATTCCTCAATTAGTGCTGATCCTGCCCAACCCGGAGCCAAAGATAAATATCTACAAGCTGTTCGTGCAGCCAGCCGAAACAATAACGATCTGCGTATCGTTCTGGATTTGAAGAAATTTGCTAAGTACAAAAGTTTTCAATTAAAACCAAACAAGCATTATGGACATAGACTTGTAGTTGATCTGTACAACAATGAGACCAAGGAAGTAAAACCAATAGACATTGAAGAGGAGATTTCGGCGGCAAACCTGCCACGAGATGTCATTATTGCAATTGATGCCGGTCATGGTGGTGAAGATCCGGGTGCCAAAGGCCCGAGTGGTGTATATGAAAAAAAGGTTGTCCTGCAAATTGCAGAAGACCTTGTTCGCGCTATTAACAAAGAACGCGGAATGAAGGCGGTTATGATCCGTAAAGGTGATTACTACATGTCTTTACGAAAACGTATAGCTAAAGCACGTGAATATAAAGCTGATCTTTTTATGTCTATTCATGCGGATGCATTTCGTGATCCAAAAGTGCATGGTTCATCGGTCTATGTCTTATCGCAAGGCGGTGCTAGTAGTGAGGCAGCAAAATGGTTAGCAGAATCAGAAAATGCGTCTGATTTAATAGGCGGTGTCAGTCTAGCCGATAAAGATGATGTGTTAGCGTCGGTATTATTTGATTTATCACAAACGGCAAGTCTTGAAGCCAGCATTGATATTGCAGATCGCGTACTAATAGGTTTGAAAGGTATTGGTAAAGTACATAAGCGTACCGTGCAATCAGCGGGATTTGCTGTATTAAAGTCACCGGATATTCCTTCAATTTTGATTGAAACAGCATTTATTTCAAATCCGACAGAAGAGAAAAAATTATTAAGCGCAAAGCATCGTAAAAATATGGCAAATGCAATAGTAGTTGGCCTGCATGGTTATTTTCGAGATTTTGCACCCGAAGGAACCATACTGGCCGCACGTAAACACATCATTGAGCGTGGAGAAACCCTTTCAACGATTGCCCAACAATACCGTGTTAGCACTAATACATTACGACAGCATAATGGTCTGAAAGGTGATTTAGTGCGTGTAGGGCAGAGTCTGAGTATCCCAAGAAGCAGCGGCACGTAGTCTTTTAAACGTCAATCATTTTTTCTCTTAAATTTATAAATATAAAAATGAGTGAATTATGAAAATATTAAAAATATTTATATTTGTCTTGCCTCTATTGCTCTTGACTGGATGTGATCAATCAGGGTCACAAGCAACCGAAAGCCAGTTT
>CAYTIZ010000236.1:0-4238 GCA_964437885.1 uncultured Enterobacteriaceae bacterium | reverse complement strand
ACCATCTTATGCATTAAGCCTATTGTTAAATCAAGTGATGGGTCGCCCGCCGTAATAAACGGAATTAGTGCTTTCCTGTTACGCTCTTTCAAAGAGCTAAAACACGTTTCAATTCTACTCATTTTGTTTAATTAACTAAAAAATTAGAGGATAAAAAATGCTGCCAATAGTGATGATTAGGGCAATTTATTCTTTCAAACCGAGTTTCAATTCTAGCAACTCAATTGCCATATCTGGAATTTCTTTGTGGTTTTTAGATTCACTCGATAACAACCAGTGATCTACTTCATCGCGTTTAACCTTTAGCATTTCAGCAACTTCCATACGTTCTAGTTCCCGATCTACCATTATATCCATCAAACGTTCACGATTATTCATATCCAGATTCCCAGTTAAACTGTTATACCTTCAAGTGCGGCGACCGTATGAATATCCTTATCACCACGGCCTGATAAATTAGTAATAATTATCGCATCTTTGTCCATTTCAGGTGCAAGTTTTGAGGTATAGGCAAGGGCATGACTTGACTCCAATGCTGGAATTATACCTTCTATTCGAGTCAAATCATGAAACGCCTTAAGTGCCTCACTATCAGTCGCGGAGACATAACTGACACGCCCGATATCCTTCAACCACGCATGTTCTGGCCCTACTCCCGGATAATCCAGACCTGCCGATATTGAGTGGGTTTCAATTATTTGACCATATTTATCTTCCATAAGATAGGTACGATTACCATGCAAAACACCTGGCTGACCGGCATTCAGAGGCGCTGCATGACGGCCTGTTTCTATTCCATCACCAGCAGCTTCTACGCCATAAATAGCAACATCTTTATCATCCAGAAAAGGGTGAAATAAACCAATGGCATTAGAGCCACCACCAATACATGCGACTAATGAATCAGGCAATCTTCCTGTTTGTTCCTGACATTGTTGTCGCGCTTCACGGCCAACAACTGCATTAAAATCTCGAACCATAGCTGGATAAGGATGCGGGCCGGCAACCGTACCTATAATGTAGAAAGTATCATCAACATTCGTCACCCAGTCTCTCATCGCTTCATTCAAAGCATCTTTTAAGGTCTTTGAACCGGCTTCCACGGAAACAACGGTTGCTCCGAGAAGTTTCATTCGATAGACATTAATCGCTTGCCTTTTAATGTCTTCAGCACCCATATAAACAACGCATTCCATACCATAACGTGCAGCAACCGTTGCAGAGGCGACACCATGTTGACCCGCGCCTGTCTCAGCTATAACTCGCCGCTTACCCATTTTTTTCGCTAACAACGCCTGGCCAACTGTATTATTGACCTTATGCGCACCAGTGTGATTCAGATCTTCTCTTTTCAAATAAACTTGTGCACCACCTAATTCCTCGCTCCAGCGCTTGGCATGATAAAGCGGTGAAGGACGCCCCACATAGTGTTTTAACTCATGCTCATACTCAGCAATAAAATCAGGATCGTTGATATATTTTTTGTATACCTGTTCTAGTTCTTCCAGAGGTCCCATTAAAGTTTCCGAAACAAATCGGCCACCATATGGTCCAAAATGGCCTCGCTCATCAGGCATAGATCTTAAAGATTCAGTATCTGTATTTTTAATAACTTCAGGCATTCATCGCCTCACGAATAAATTTTTTAATTTTGTCGGGATCTTTTATTCCTTTTTCAATCTCAACACCACCACTAATATCGACAGCATAGGGCTGCACCTGCAAAATTGCACTTTTTACATTATGCTCATGCAAACCACCAGCAAGAATAATGGGCTTTGCTAATTCTTTCGGAATTATATTCCAGTCAAACGATAATCCAGTTCCACCTGGCACGTTTTTTACGTACGTATCGAGTAATAAAGCACTGGCTGAATAATATTTTTCACATTGTTCTGGCAAGTTTATCTCACCATCCATTCTGATTGCTTTAATATACGGTCTATTGTATTTAGCGCAAGCTTGTTCAGATTCTTTCCCATGAAATTGCAAAGTATCTATAGCAACACGCTCTAAAACCTTCCGCACATAGCTTTCATCAGCATCAACAAATAAACCAATACAATTAATAAATGGTGGTATATGTTTAATAATTTGCGCTGCTGAATTAATAGCGACATAACGTGGACTTTTTTCATAAAATACCAAGCCAATTGCATCTGCTCCAGCTTCAACAGCTGATTTTGCATCTTCACGATTAGTGATACCACAGATTTTTATTCGAGTACGATTCATTATTCTTATCTAAATATTAATGATTAAGTCCAAATTTATCCATTAACGTTTGAGGATTTGGAATTGTATATTTTTCAGGGTATTTAATATTCACCAAATATAAACCATCTGGCTTTGCCGTTATACCCCCTGCTGTTCTATCTTTAGCTGCCAATACATCCGCTGCCCAGTTTACTTCTTGTTTACCTGTGCCTATTGTCATTAATACACCCGCAATATTTCTTACCATATGCTGTAGAAAAGCATTTGCACAGATGGTAATTACGAACCAATCATCCAATTGATTAATTTCTAATTTTTGTATGGTACGCACAGCGGTATTTGCCTGACAGGCAACGGCTCGATACGAAGTAAAATCATGCTCGCCAACTAAAGACTCTGCAGCTTTCTTCATTCTCTCAAAATCTAATTTTTGATGCCGCCATGTCACTAAACCATTAAGAATTGCCGGGCGCGCTCGACGATTCAAAATTAAATATTGGTACGTTCTATTCTCAGCACTAAATCTTGCATGGAAATCATCTTCCACATTCAATATCCAGGTGACAGCAATATCATTTGGCAGCTTTGTATTTGTGCCCAGGATCCAGGCCTGATGTTCTCGTTGAGATGATGTTTCAAAGTGCACAACCTGTTGCAGAGCATGAACACCCGTGTCTGTTCTTCCGGCACAGACAACTCGAATATCTTCATCTGCAATTTCAGAAAGTGCTGACTCTAGGACTTCTTGAACGGTTGGGGAAATATTCTGCCTTTGCCAGCCATAGTAATGACAGCCGGAATATTCAATTCCCAGCGCAATTTTCATTCTAGACCGGCCGGATTAGTTGGATAAAAAATATTTTTGTTTTCTAGACAGGAAATAATTTCCTATTTTAGATCAGCTACCAATAATGACTAAACTTGACCCAGTAGATCTTCTGCCTGTTGTCGTTGCTCATCATTTCCTTCTGCCATGACTTCATCCAAAATAGCCTTGGCGCTATCCTTATCACCTAATTCAACATAAGCTTTGGCAAGATCCAATTTTGTAGCAATTTCGTCTTCAACACTTTGCTCTTCTGGCTGTGCTGCTCTCGGCACAAAGACAGTAGGTTCATCGTCATCGTCATCGTCATCGTCAATAGAGAGTGCACTTTTCGGAAGTTCAACAGTGCCATCAAGATCAAAATCAGCCTCTTCTGATGATTCATCAGGATCATCATCAAGACTTATTTCAAAATCCATCTCAGATGATGTTGCAGAATCAGCTTCTGGGACGTCATCTTCTTCAATTGAAAGATCAAGTTCTATTTCATCTTCATCTCCCATATCAAGATCCAACGATAAGCCGTCATCGTCCTCACTTGCACCATCATCTCCAGCATCAAGTTGAATAGGCTCATCCTCTTCAGGTAAAGCTAAATCTATTTCCAGACCTGCATCATCAGATTCAGTTGCTTCTGGCTCACTTACTTCAAATTCAATATCGCCAGTTTCGTCTTCGGGCAAACCTAAGTCTATTTCCAGGCCTGCATCATCAGATTCAGTTGCTTCTGACTCACCTATTTCTAATTCAACATCGTTAGATTCACCTGATGTCATATCAAAATCGATAACGTTGTTATCTTCAGCACTTTCAACTGCAGGTGCCTCTGCCTCACCTATATCCAGATCAAATTCTACCGCTCCATCATCTCCAGCAGGTGTATCAAACTCAATTTCGCCTGACTCTTGCTCAGTCTCTTTTTCAGCATCTATATCAAGATCGAGTAAATCAGAACTATCAGCTCCGGCACTAGTTGCAGCAGTCACATCTAGCAAATCTTCTTCTGAATCCAGATCAAGATTTACTGCAGAAGTTACATCTAGTAAATCTTCATTAGGTGATTCTTCACTAGCAGTAAGGTCGAGTAGATCTTCACCACCCATTCCAGAAATGTCTAAAATATCATCATCAGTTGCCGGTGTAGCAGATTCAGAATCGGTTGCTTCTCCAAGTCCCACTGCCGCTGTTACATCAA
>CAYTIZ010000235.1:0-4256 GCA_964437885.1 uncultured Enterobacteriaceae bacterium | reverse complement strand
ACGGTAAAAGGAACGGATACGAAAAAAAATGAGTTTAGTTCTACTCATGAAGTGACTTTAAGTTCTTAATACTTTTGTGACCACAGTGAGACATTATAAGTCTCACTGTACTTGTGTAGTAACAGCTAGTTATTGTTGCTAACTTTTATCATTCTCTATTAGTTGGCTTTATCATCTTAACATGCTTAACCACGATACAATTTGAATTGGCTGCTTCTCTGACAGTTAATAATTCTTTATAAAATCGTTTTGCTCTTTCATTATCTCTAAAAGAAGATCCTTTTTCCCCTGGCATTTTCATGTTTCTTTCAAAAGTGACGCCTTCCTCATAATCACTAAATGACATTTTAGTTCTGATGGTGTCGTATCGACATGCGCAGGTATATAAATTTTCATCTGTCTGACCACCGAACTCAGCCATACAATTTAATATATAGCGTACAGTGTCTTGAGTTGAGTATTCATTAGCTAAAGCTGAACCTGTTGTCAACAAAAACAAAGTGAAGCTTATAAATATTTTTTTCATGATTTGTCTCCTAAAGTTATATAAATCTTAAAATTCTATTTCGAAAATTTATTTAGGCTGAAGTTATGCTTTTAGATGATTTCATTATGATAAGTTGCATCACTAGATAAATAGGATTCAATTATTACCATCAAGCTATTAATATTTCCTTTGTTTGATTCAATTACTAGCCGCCCCTTCTCTCCAATATTATGTCTCAAATTTGCATCGCCCAATAAACGACAGACTGCTTGAGACAAAGTATTAACTGTAGAAACACGAGCTAAAGCCCCGGCTGCCGACAGTAACTCACTTATTTCTATAAAATTATAAGTATACGGCCCGGTAATAACCGGCAAAGCCAAACTTGCAGGCTCCATCATATTTTGTCCGCCTGTATTAACCAGGCTACCACCCACAAAGGCGAGCTGAGAAGCAGCATAATGTAATTGTAATTCCCCTAAAGTATCCAGAATATATACATTTAATTCAGAGGAAAAATTCCGTTGTTCAGTTCGCTTAATATATTTAACTCCGGCGGCTTCACATAACGTGACAACTTTATTTACCCTTTCAGGATGACGGGGAGCCAGAATTAATATTGCATCAGGATATTTTTTTAACACTGTCTTATGCGCTTTTAAAACTATTTCTTCTTCACCTTCCTGTGTACTGGCAGCAATCCAGACAGGGCGATTAACTGAAAAATATCGTTTCAATGATTGAGCTTGCTCTGTAATGCTATGCGGTATAGTAATATCAAATTTTAAATTTCCAGTAACAAATACCTTGTTCTTATCTGCACCAAATGAAATAAAACGGTCAGCATCTCTTCTGGTTTGCGCAGCAATCACATTCACTTTCATTAAAGTTTGCTTCATTAATCCTGATACCAGACGGTAGCCTTTGGATGATTTTTCGCTCAACCGCGCATTGATAATAAGTATCGGTATATCTGAACACTCACAGGCATTATAAAGATTTGGCCAAATTTCCGTCTCCATTGTTATTAATAACGATGGCTTAATAATTTTAAGAAATCGTTTTACAGCAAAGGGTAAATCATATGGCAAATAAAGATGTGTAATATCTTTTCCGAAATGTTGTTCAACCGTAATTGCACCCGTAGGTGTTACCGTCGTAACAAGAATTTGATATTGAGAATATCGTTCAAACAGACGATTGATTATAGGAGTTGCCGCATTAACCTCACCCACTGATACAGCATGTATCCAGAGAACAGGCTTATTATCATTAGACCAGAGAGGGAAACCAAATCTTTCTAGCCATCGTAATCTGTACGCAGGATTTTTAAAACCCAGAAAAAAAAGTCTTAACAGAACAAAAGGGGTGAGGAAATAAACTACTAAGGTATAAAAGAATCGCAATTGTTTTCAAAAATTCTTTAAGTTAAAAATTATGCTGTATTAAGAACGTCCAGATATGAATTAACACCTTCATTTAATGGCGTGAATTCATAGTCACAACCAACAGAACGTAAACCAGAAAGATCTGCTTCGGTAAAACTTTGATAACACCCCTTTAATGCATCAGGGAAAGCAATATATTTTATATATCCTTTTCCATGCCAATCAACAACAAGATTAGCAACGTCATTAAAACTATTTGCTTTACCTGTACCAACATTAAATAGTCCTGATGCTTTTGGATTATCCATCATCCATAAATTAACATTTACAATATCATCAACAGCAATAAAATCTCTTAGCTGCTCTCCATCAGTATAACCATGACTTCCTTCAAACAACTTCAGTTCACCCGTTTCTTTTATTTGATTATTGAAATGAAAGACAACGCTCGCCATTGATTTCTTATGAGCTTCTCCTGGTCCATATACATTAAAATAACGTAATCCCACAACTTGCGATTTAATATCAGCACTTAGTCCTCTGACATAATTATCAAATAATAATTTCGAATAGCCATAAACATTGACAGGAAATTCATTCCCGGAATTTTCAGAGAATTTTGTATTAACGCCATACACTGCTGCGCTTGAGGCATATATAAAGGGAATCGAGCGTTCAAGGCAAAAATGAAGCAATTCCTTTGAATAAGTGTAGTTATTATCCATCATATATTTCCCATCCCACTCTGTCGTCGTGGAACAAGCTCCTTGATGAAATATAAAATCAATCTCATCACAAACACTATCGCGTTTCTCGATTAAGCTTCTAAAAACTGCCTTATCAACATAATCAGCGATCTTATTTGCAACAAGATTTTCAAACTTTTTACCATCCGTTAAATCATCGACAACAATAATATCTTCTCGACCAAGTTTATTTAACCCGGCAACAAGTTGACACCCTATAAAACCCGCTCCTCCTGTTACGACAACCATATTAACCTCTAATCATTTCCTTTAATTTTTTCCAGTATTAATGAAGTTGAACATCCCTCTTCGAATGGTAAAATAACAACGTCACCGCCCGACTTTTTAACAAATGCAGCACCCGCAATTTGCTCTTCAGTGTAATCACCGCCTTTAACTAATATATCGGGGCCAAATAAAGAAATAAGCTTTTCGGGCGTATCTTCACTAAATGACACGACCCAATCAACACAGGCTAGCGCAGCCAAAACAGTCATCCTGTTCTCTAGCCGGTTTATTGGTCTGGAATCACCTTTTAATTGTTTTACAGATTCATCATCATTTACAGCAATAAGCAAACGGTCGCCCAGTGATCTTGCCTTGATCAAATAGTTTATATGTCCCGCATGCAAGATATCGAAACAGCCATTCGTCATAACTATTTGCTCACCGTTTCGTTTAGCCTGATTGACCACTTGTAATGTAACATTGCTATCCATCGATATCGACGATCGATACTTATTAATACTTGCATTATTCAGCTCATCTGCTGACACTGTTGCCGTACCAAGCTTTTCAACCACCAGTCCTGCAGCAGTGTTGGCTAAAGCCGTTGCTTGTTCCAACCTTGAATCACATGCTATTGCAGCAGCTAAAACCGCGATCACTGTATCCCCGGCACCAGTGACATCATACACTTCATGTGTTTCAGCCTTGAGATGTAAGGGTTCCTGGTTTTCACGTATCAAGGTCATACCTTTTTCGCCGCGCGTCACCAACAATGCTTCTAACTGCAAACTTTTACATAGTTGATTGCCCTTCTCGACCAGAACTTCATTTGACTTACAAACTCCAACAACAGCTTCAAGTTCTTTTAAATTAGGAGTAAGAATGCTTGCTTGGCTATAACAACTGAAATCAGTCGACTTTGGATCGACCAATACAGTAATATTTTTTTCATTTACATGTTTAATCAGTGTTTGAACCTTATCCAGACTCCCCTTTGCATAATCTGAAAGAATCACAACATCAACTGACTCAATTAATTCCAGATACTTTTCTATGAGATACGCTGTATCGAGCACATCCATTTCTTTTTCATAATCGAGTCGAATTAACTGTTGATGGCGACTCAATACTCGTTGTTTAGTTATTGTTGAAAAATCATCTTGATAGACAAAATGACATTCCACTCCTTGTTCAACAAGAATTTTTTCTAATCGTGTCGACGACTCATCTTTTCCAGTCATGCCCAATAGTTGAACAGCGACTCCTAATGATGAGACATTAACGGCAACATTTGCTGCTCCGCCAGCTCGTTCCTCAGTATTTTTTACTCGAACAACGGGAACAGGGGCTTCGGGCGAAATACGATTGGTTTCACCATAAATATATTGATCAAGTATAATGTCACCA
>CAYTIZ010000234.1:4058-4291 GCA_964437885.1 uncultured Enterobacteriaceae bacterium | reverse complement strand
TCATCAATACTTGTTCTACATCACCCTGTTCGACAATTTTCCCTGATACATAACAGCAACAGTGTGCGCGATATATTCAACCACACTAATATTATGTGTAATAAATAGATAACCGAGCTTATGTTCTTTTTGCAATTTTCTTAACAGTGCTAAAATCTGAGCCTGCACAGAAACATCGAGCGCGCTGGTGGGTTCATCACAAATGATTAATTTCGGCTTTACCGCCAAAGCAC
>CAYTIZ010000234.1:0-4048 GCA_964437885.1 uncultured Enterobacteriaceae bacterium | reverse complement strand
GGGCAATACAGATGCGTTGACGTTGCCCTCCGGAAAATTCATGCGGATATCGATTTTGATGCTCAGGTAATAACCCGACTTGCTCCAGTAACTCTGCAGTAGCTTTATCTCGCTCCTGTTTCGTTTCGCCGATGCCTTGCGCAAGCATACCTTCCTGTATGATGTCCCTGACCATCATTCTTGGATTCATTGATGAATACGGGTCTTGAAACACAATCTGTATTTCTGAGCGTTTCTTTCTTAGCTCTGCTGCATTCAACTCACTTAAATCATTTCCTTCATATAAGACTTCACCAGCCGTAGTTTGTAGTAATTGCAAGATACCTTTGCCCATTGTTGTCTTTCCACAACCTGATTCGCCGACAACGGCAACTGTTTCTCCGGCATGAACATCAATAGACACGCCATCAACAGCACGAACATGGCCAACGACCTTTTTAAATAAACCTTTGCGTATCGGGTAATACACTTTTAAATTATTTACTTTTAATAAACATTGATCATCACTGCGATCAATTTCAACTTCATCTGCTTCTGCCTGGCGTTTTTCCCAACTCGGAATTGCATCAAATAACTGTAAGGTATAAGGATGCTCTGGATTGGCAAACAAACTTTTTTTATCTTTGGCTTCAACTATTTTTCCTTCACGCATCACCGCAACATGATCTGCTATTTGCGAGGCAACACCCAAATCATGCGTAATAAATAATATCGCCATGCCTGTTTCTTTTTGCAACTTGCACAACAGTTCCAGAACTTGTGCCTGAATAGTGACATCGAGAGCTGTTGTTGGTTCATCAGCAATTAGTAATTCAGGGTCGCCTGCTAATGCCATTGCAATCATAATGCGTTGTTTCATACCACCGGAAAACTGATGGGGGTATTCATTGATTCTTCGATCCGGTTCAGGAATACCGACGGCATCAAGTAATTCAATGCTGCGTTTTATACATTGTTTTTTTGATAAATTTTGATGACGATAGAGTGTTTCGTTAATTTGTTGGCCTGCGGTTAACACCGGATTTAATGATGTTTGCGGTTCCTGAAAAATCATGCCTATCTTGGCGCCGCGCATATCGCGCATTTTACTTTCTGGTAACTGAAATAAATTTTGTCCGTTTAAAATAACTTCGCCAGTACTGATTTTTGCAGCGGCAGGAAGCAAACGCATAATTGATAATGCACTTATTGATTTACCGCTACCGGATTCACCAAGCAAAACAAATATTTCGCCTCGATTAATAGTAAAACTGACATCATCAACAACATTGACCTTGCTCTCACCTGTGCCAATACATGTCGTAAGATGTTTAACTTCAAGTAGCAAATCAACCATCGTTATTATTCATCCAACTCAGGTAATTGTCGTAGTTTTCTATTTTCATCTAATGCAACATAGGTTAATACTGCTTCGGTTACTTTAACGGTTTCCTTTTTTGCTGGGTTACGTTCAGCAAAAACCTCAACTTTAACAGTAATAGAAGAATGTCCCGTTTTAATGACTTCGGCATAACAACTAACTAGATCACCGACAAAAACCGGCTCATGAAATTCCATCGAATTGACAGCAACCGTTACTACTCTTCCCCTTGCACGCTCTAATGCCGCTATTGCTCCGGCAACATCAATTTGTGACATAATCCAGCCACCAAAAATACTACCACCGGAATTAGTATCTTTCGGCATGGCAGCAACCTTGATTGCGGGATGTCTATCTGTGGGTAATTTTGCTGTTGTCATATTTATTTATCCATGTGTAAATTAACTTTCTCTTATTCTTGGATCAAATGCATCTCTAACCGCATCAGAAAATAAATTAGCAGATAAAACAAGGATAAACATAAAAACAAATGCTGCTGCCAATGACCACCAAACAACGGGGTCGCGTGCTATTTCCAAACGAGCACTATTAATCATATTTCCCCAACTATGCATGCTAGGGTCGACCCCAATACCGACATAAGAAAGAACCGCTTCTGCTAATACAAGACCACTAAAATCCAACACAATTGAAATCATAACAATGTGCATAACATTCGGTAATAAATGACGCAGCATAATGCTTAGATTACCTGCGCCAAATGCCTGAGCTGCCAGAACATAATCAATTTCTCGTAATTTAAGTGTTTCGGCTCTTAAAAGACGACACAACCCCGTCCAACTGGTAATACCTAGAATGATACATAGAAACAACAGCCTTAGATCTGCTCTTTGTTCCAGACTATTAAAATTATCAGCATGATTACTCATATAAACCTGCAACAATAAAATAGAGGCGGCGATTAATAACACGCCTGGAATTGAATTCAATGTTGTATAGAGATATTGAATTACATCATCAATCCAACCACGAAAATAACCTGCCATTAAACCGGTCATGATTGCAAACGGCAGCATGACCAGGGTCGTTAAGGTTCCTATAACAAGACCCGTGCGGATACTTTTTAGTGCTTGATAGAGTACGTCCTGCCCTACTTTATCCGTACCAAAAACATGATAGTTTTGAGATAAATAATAAATACAACATGCAATTGTAATAATAATACTTAAGGTAATAAAGATGGCATACCATGGAATAGCAAACTCATTGCGCAAACACTTTTTCAGGGTTTCTTTATAACTTAAGTTATTATTTTTTCTTAATATTAAAATTATTAGCCCAACAACAGCTAAGCTGATTAATAAACCAAAAAACAAAGAAAACAATATTCGTTTTCTTATATCCGAACGACTCTGTGATTCAGGATCATCAAGATGCGCACCGCCATATTTTAATCGTGGATAATCTCTAATTTGTTTGCCATCCGCTTGCTCAATCATTTCTTTCGAAAACGCATAACTGGCCATCGGCGCAGAATAGGTTCTTTCCGTATTTTTTCGAAGATCATTAAGTAACACATCCAGTACACTTAAAATTTCAGCTGAATAAAGTACCTCGTTTGATTCAGTCCCATCTAACTTGGGATGAAAATGTAAAGAATCGAACAAACCAATAGCGACATAAACAGAAAGAATAATCGCTGCCGACATTGCCAGAGGTCGTCGAGCAACATCTTGCCAGGGCGCGCGAAGATGCTCATGCCTACGCGCATAAAGCACAAATATAATTACCATAAATACCAATAGGAATATAAAAGCATCTGTGATAAAAATTACAGGCATTTTTAGTTCAACCTCACTCTGGGATCGACTAACGTGTAAGATATATCAGTCAAAATTAGACCAATGATGTATAACACTGAGCCTAGGAAAACCATCGAACGAACAATGGCGAAGTCCTGACGACTAATCGCATCAATGGTATAACTGCCCAAGCCTGGAATGGCAAAAAAGGACTCCACAATCAAACTCCCCATAAACAGACTAGGCAAAATAACGACGACACCTGTCAGTATAGGAATAAGTCCGTTCATAAGAACATGCTTATACAATACGCTTATCTCAGACAAACCTTTTGCTTTTGCCGTCCTGACATAGTCTTTTCCCATTTCTTCCAGAAAAATGGTTCGGTACCATCGTGTACTTGCACCTATACCACCGACCAAACCAATTAATACAGGTAAGGCTATAAATTTTATCGAATTTAAACCCGTGTCATAACCCGATATAGGAACCAAATGAAGCATTTTACCAATCAGAAATTGACCACCAATAATATAAAACAAACCCGAAACAGACATCATGGCAACACAAAGGATTACGCCCGACACATCAATGTAACTACCTCGGAAAAATGCGAGAATCAGACCAAAGGTAATGTAAGCCAGCAAACCGAATATCAGGCCGGGAATAGTAATAGAAAGACTGGGCCACATCCTCTGACTGATATCGTAACTAATATCACGGCCACTATCAGAACGGCCAAAATCAAATAAAAATAATTTAACCGAGTTTTGGAAGAAAATAGTATCTGTTATTTTTTCTGACGCCTCTGCATTACTATTCCAGAGTAGAGGCTTGTCATAGCCGCGTTCTTCTTTCCATTTAGTAATGGCTGCTTCACTAATATGCTTTTCACCCAATTGCATACGTGCCATATCATCAGGCG
>CAYTIZ010000233.1:0-4305 GCA_964437885.1 uncultured Enterobacteriaceae bacterium | reverse complement strand
CAATCAGTGCCGCAAAAATAGGCACAAAAGAAGTGTTCTGGCCAGTGGTTGTATCAACATTGACAACGATTGCTGCCTTTCTACCAATGTTTGCTATTGGCGGCATACTTGGTGAATTTATCAAGGTCATTCCTGTGGTGGTTTGTTGTGCCTTGCTTGGTTCATTGATAGAAGCATTTGCCGTGTTGCCATCACATGCAGGACACATGTTAAGAAATCAAAAACAATGGATCAATTGGGAAAAAATTCTCGATAAATATGTACGAGTCTTACATTGGTCAGCGTTAAATCGTTATACCGTTGTTGTTGCCAGTGTCGGTGTTCTTGCCATTAGCCTGGTTTATGCGACGACACGTTTGCCTTTTCAAATGTTTGGTGATGTTGAAGTAGGACAATTCTTTGTCAATATTGAAGCGCCGAATACATATAGTCTTGAAGATAGTTTGGCTTTGGCAGAAAAACTTGAAAAGAAAACACTTGAGATTGTCGGTGAAGAAGAACTCAGAACGTTGTTGACTAATGTCGGTATCAGCATGATTGATGAGAACCAATCCAAACGCGGTAGTAATTTGATCCAATTGGTTATTGATCTGGAAAAGTCGGCACCCCAAGGTTTTATTGAAAGTTGGGTTAGTCCAATAGTCAGTCTTGATTTTTCGAGTGAAGGGAAACGTCAACGTAGTACTGATGACATTATTAACTTACTGCGAGGTAGTCTACCGAAAATACCCGGTGTGCAGCGCATGGGTATACTCAAGCCTGCCGGTGGACCAGCGGGAGATGATATTGAGATAGGTGTTATTAGTGATGATCTTGTTTTATTAAAACAAAAGTCAGATGAAATCCGTGACTATTTGCGGCGTATGCCTGGCGTGCAGGATGTCAGACATGATCAGGATCCCGGCAAACTGGAATATAAATACGCATTAAATGATCGAGGCAAACGACTTGGCTTAACACAAACGCAGCTCTCCAATGCCGTGCGTAGTGGTTTTCTTGGTAATGAAGTCGTTCATGTGACCTGGGATGATAAACGTTTACCTGTTCGAGTTATTTATCCTGAATCATTAAGAAAGCGATCAGATAGCTTGTTAGAACTTCCTATCGTTCTTGCCTCAGGTAAGACAGTGTATTTAGGTGATGTTGCAGATATTACTATTGGTAGAGGTTTGAATGAAATAAGACGCAGAGACAATCAACGCATGACCAAAATAACTGCGGATGTTAATAGTACTGTTACAACAGCAAGCGATGTTATAGAACAAGTTGATAAAGAATTTAAACCCGCTGTAGATGCTGACTATAAGTTACTTTATCTTGGCGAAAAGAAAAATGCACAGGAATCATTTAGTGGAATGAAGCAGGCATTGATCATTGCCTTAGTGATGATTTTCTTTATGTTAACAGTGTTGTTTAAATCTTTAATTGAACCATTGATTGTCATGATTGCTATTCCTTTTGGTATGATTGGTGTGGTCATAGGCCATGCGATATTCGACTACAATCTGCAATTTTTATCGATGGTTGGTGTTCTGGCGCTATCAGGAATCATAGTGAATGATTCATTGATCCTGGTTGATTTTATAAAACGATTACGCAGTGAAGGTAATGATCGCATTACCGCCGTTGTTGGAGCCGGTCGTGTCCGCGCAAGACCGATCATATTAACAACGGTAACAACCTTTCTCGGAATATCACCATTAATATTTTTTGCTAGCGGTCAAACAGCATTTCTATCACCGATGGCGGTAAGCTTAGGTTTTGGTTTGATATTCGCAACCGTGCTCATACTATTAACGCTGCCTTGTTTTTATCTAATTGCTGATGACATCCGTAGTCGAGTGTTTGGTGAGAAAATAAATGATGTAGAAGCTGAGGCTGTTTTATGAAACATATTTTGGTAACAGGCTGTTCGTCAGGCATAGGACGTTGTATTGCAGATGGATTAAAAGAACGTGATTATTATGTTTTTGTGACCGCAAGAAAACAAGAAGATATCGATGAATTAATTAAAAGTGGTTTCGACACAGTCATGCTAGATCTTGCTGATTCAGATTCTATCCACGCTGCTGTCGAATATGTTTTAAAAAAATCAAATAATCAGTTGTATGCACTCATCAATAATGCAGCCTATGGTTTAACCGGTGCGGTTGAAGATTTACCTATAGAAGCGTTACGCCAACAGTTTGAAACTAATGTCTTTGGCACACAAGAACTGACTAATCTTGTCATCCCCTCAATGCGAAAAAATAATGAAGGCCGGATAATACAGATCAGTTCTGTACTGGGTTTTGTTACGATGAAATATCGCGGTGCTTATAGTGCATCAAAATATGCACTGGAAGCATTAAGCGATGCTATGCGATATGAATTAGCAGACACAAATATTAAGGTGAGCTTAATCGAACCGGGTCCTATAAATAGTGAGTTCAGAAATAATGTCATTTCCAACTTTCAAAAGGTAATCGATAAAAATAAAAGCGTGCATGTCGATGCATATAATAAAATGGAAGCTCAGGCAGGAGATAGAGTACCTTTTACTCTTGGACCTGAAGCCGTTCTTGCAAAAGTGCTGCATGCATTGGAAAGTGAAAAACCAAAGGCTAGGTACTATGTGACTTTTCCAACCATTATTTTTGCCTTTTTGAAACGACTTCTTCCGGGAACAATTTTAGATAAGATACTTGTCAGGGTTTAAATTACATTATTTGTGAAAAGTTTTTCCTGAGAGCTATCCTTGGCCTTACTACTCAGCTTTCAAACTACAAACTGCGCAACTCCATCACGAAATGACCAATCTATATCATGGTTTTCAACAATCGTGATTAGAACATTAGCTGGTTCGATACCCGGATCTTTTGCAAGGTTCTCAACAGCCTTTGCATAAAATGCTTGTTTTGCTTTGTTAGATCGCCCTGCTCTCATGGTCAAATGCATCATAACCCTGTCATAACTCCTTTCCTGGAATTGTAAACAATGAGGTTCAATCTCGTGAATGATCTGATAACGATCATCATCGGGGAACCCCATCGTTTCGATTACAGCAGAGTTAATACCATCTGCAACAGCTTTGATATATTGCGGTGACTTACCTTTTAAAATTGAAATATTGACTAATGGCATTATTGCTCTCCGGTGTTATTAGATAAATTCCATGTATGTAAATGTGATTTCCACTTTCCATTTTCATCAACATGAAAAATATTGACTAAAATTCCACCAAATACGGGTTTCTTACCATTTTCTTCCTGACCGTAAGCACTCCACTTTGAAACCTCATACATAGTGTTGCCATCTTGATGCGTATTAATGATTTCAATCGTGTGATTATGTACACCGCTATCTATGAAGCTACGAAATAAATCTTCTATAGCAGCTCTACCGACAAGAAACTCACCATTTCCAGGAGATAAGATCGCCCCTTGAGCATAAAGTTCTCCCACAGATTCAGGATTGCCACTATTAAAGGCCTTATTCCATTTGTCATTAAGCGTTTCAATAACTGACCGTTCTTCTGAAATATTTTCAGCATGTATAGAACTGGCATTAAATATTAATAAAAAGCTTAAGCAGACGATTTGTAAGGTATTATCAATTTTGTTTGAATTTTTCATAAATTTCTCTCCTACGATGTAAGTATGTAATAGCTAGACAGTGAAATTATCGTTAGACAACTGATATCAGTCCAATATAGTATTTGGCTCATATGATGCCAAATAGATATCAGTTAAAATTCGAGCTTCGCCATCTACGCACATTCATGGTGATTGCAGAAGAACTTAGTTTTAGAAAAGCAGCCGAAGTATTGCTTATTGCTCAGCCCGCATTATCACGACAGATATTACAATTAGAAGAAGCTCTGGACTGTCAGTTGTTTGATCGACATAAGCGAAAAATAAAATTGACGGCAGCAGGCGAGTATCTTTATGACAAACTTCCAAACTTATTCAATCAAGTTTATGAGATATCACAACATACACAAAAGATAGCGACAGGACAGTCAGCAATTATAAAGATCGGATATTCCAGTGCAGCCATGTCCAGTTTTCTGCCAGCAATAATTCGGGAAATACATAACAAACTCAAGAATTGCGAATTCAAATTTGTTGAGGGCACATCAAATGAATTAATTCATTCTGTCACTAAAGAACAACTTGATGCGGCATTTATATTATTTAGACCGAAGTTTCCTTTATTAAAAATAATCCCGATAAAGGCGGACAAGACCGGTATTATCTTACCGGAAGATCACGCCTTAACTGCTAAAAAAAGAGTCGCTTTAAAAGATCTAAAAGATGAAACACT
>CAYTIZ010000232.1:0-4310 GCA_964437885.1 uncultured Enterobacteriaceae bacterium | reverse complement strand
AATTTGAAACACCAGCAAGCAGATTTAACTTATGTGTTGCATCGACCAGTTGAAGTGACAGTATGAAGCGGACATTGCATGTAGTGGTGCCGAGGGCGAGAATCGAACTCGCACTTCCGAAGAAACCGGATTTTGAATCCGGCGCGTCTACCAATTCCGCCACCCCGGCAATTTAAAATTGCATGTTATTTATGGTAGTTACTCATTTACAAACGCGCCGGCGCGGTCGCTCTTATGCATCCATGCATTTGCGACACTTGGACTCCTGTCCATCGGCCGCTTTTGTGCGTCCTGCGCTCGCGACACTTGGACTCCTGTCCATCGTCTACCAATTCCTTCACCCCGGCAATGAGAAAAGCAGGCGGCAAGTATAGGGAAACTTTGCTTGGGGTCAAACTTTAGGGGATTTTTCTGCTAACATCGCGCGCCATGCAAACGAGTGACTTTTCATATGACCTTCCCGAAGAGCTGATAGCGCAGTATCCGACCACGGATCGCGATAGTAGCTGGTTGCTATGCCTCGAACCTGATAGCAAGATTACAGATACATCGTTCAAGCAATTTGCCCAGTATCTAAAGCCGGGAGATTTGATCGTATTGAATGATACTCGTGTTATCCCTGCACGTTTATTTGCAAGAAAAGAAACGGGTGGCAAGGTTGAAATAATGCTCGAGCGTATTCGGGACGAGAAAACCTTATTGGTTCAATTACGCGCCAGTAAATCGCCAAAGCCTGGAACGCTGTTATTACTTGATGAAAAGGCAAGCTTTGAAGTGATGGGTCGTAAAGGCGATATGTTTTTACTAAGTTACGATGGTGATGAACAACTCACGGATGTATTCAATCGCCTTGGTCATATGCCATTACCACCTTATATAGATAGAGCAGATGAAGGTACGGACAAAGAACGTTATCAAACTGTTTTTTCAAATAATCCTGGCGCAGTCGCGGCACCGACAGCCGGATTACATTTTACTGAGCAGTTATTAGATGGGCTGAAAAAAAATGGTATCGACAATACAAAATTAACTTTGCATGTAGGCGCGGGGACTTTTCAGCCGGTTCGTGTTGATGATGTTGCTAAACATCAAATGCATAGTGAGTACATGCGCGTGCCATTAGAGGTCGTAGAAAAGATTAATGAAACTAAACGAAACGGCGGGCGTGTTCTTGCAGTTGGAACCACTGTTGTAAGAAGTCTGGAAACAGCTGCGAGGAACGGTGAGTTAAGTAGTTTTGAAGGCGATACCGATATATTTATTTACCCCGGCTTCAAGTTTAAAGTGGTTGATATGTTACTGACTAACTTCCATCTGTCCGAATCTACATTGTTAATGTTAGTTTGTGCTTTCGCCGGACAAGAAAATATAATGAATGCTTATCAACATGCGATTAAAGAAAAATACCGTTTTTATAGTTATGGTGATGCTATGTTAATTACAGGAAAGGTCTAAGCTGATATGCGGTTCAATGTATCAAATAAGAATGGTGATGCACGACGCGGACAGATAGGTTTCCCGCGAGGCACAATAGAGACACCTGCGTTCATGCCTGTCGGAACTTACGGTGCGGTAAAGGCGATGACGCCGGAAGAACTTGTTGGTATAGGTGCTGAGATTATTCTGGGTAATACCTTTCATCTTATGTTGCGTCCCGGCACGGAAGTGATTAAAGAATTTGGTGGCTTACATCAATTCATGCATTGGGATAAACCTATCCTGACAGACTCTGGTGGTTATCAGGTTTTTAGCTTGGCCGAATCAAGAAAAATTACCGAAGAGGGCGCACATTTTCGATCGCCAGTTGATGGTTCTAAAGTATTTTTAGGGCCGAAAGAAGCAATACAAATACAGCACACATTAGGTTCTGACATCGTTATGATCTTTGATGAATGCACCCCTTATCCGGCGACTGAAAAAGAAGTGAGTGAATCTATGCGGTTGTCATTACGTTGGGCAAGGCGATCAAAAGAAGCACACGCTGATAATGAGAATGCGTTATTTGGTATTGTTCAGGGCGGCATGTACAAATCATTGCGCGAAGAATCTTTACAGGGTCTTTGTGATATTGGTTTTGATGGTTATGCTATCGGTGGGTTGTCAGTTGGTGAACCGATTGAACTGATGATGGAAGTTCTCGATAACACTATGCCGGGAATGCCCGAGGATAAACCACGCTATTTAATGGGCGTTGGTACGCCGGAGAATCTTGTTGAATCGGTTCGTCGTGGCATTGATATGTTCGATTGTGTTATGCCCACGCGTAATGCACGAAATGGTCATTTGTTTACTGAAGTAGGTGATATTCGTATTCGTAATGCAAAGCATCGACATGATCAATCACCTATCGATGAAAACTGTGCTTGTTATACCTGTAAAAATTATTCTCGCGCATATTTGCATCATCTCGACAAAACTAACGAAATTTTAGGCGCACGATTAAATACCATACATAATCTTTATTACTATCAGTATTTAATGAAAGGATTACGTGATGCCATTGCAGAAGAACATTTGAGTGCCTTCATTGTAAGTTTTTATTCCAAACGCGGATCTAAATTAATTATCTAATTATCTAATTATTTTTATTGAAACGCTTGATGCTTTTTCTTGAGCGTAGAACAATACGTTCATGAGTACTATCTTCGAAGAACTTCCAGCATTAGGTGTGGGCGCAAGTTTGAGCCTTTCATCCGATCCTGACCCTGTCTCTTTAGTTCGTGCAAAAGGCGGCCCAAGTTTTGTTGAGTATTCTGGTCTGATCGATGTTGATGAAGTGATTGATGAAGTTGAAAAAATTCGTGCAGCAGGTGCATCTATATTATTTCATCCTTCCTATATTAATTTTTGTGGTTCTTATCCAAATTCTGATGCGTGGCTTGAAGCAACAGCCAAACATATTGATGCAGTAGCTTCGCCCTGGTTTGCACAAGATTGTGCTTATTGTTTCTGGGAAGAAGGGCCGGGATACTCTACTCAATTAGGTTATTTTATTCCTCCTATATTTAATCAAAATTCTCTCTCGCTCGCCGTTGAGCGAGTAAAAGAGGTGCAAGCTAAAGTTCCTGTTCCTGTAGCTATTGAGCCGCCACCGGTAGTATTTATTGCGGGTTCTATGCCCTTGTTTTCATTCTTTGGTAGCCTGTCGAAACAAACAGACAGTGCCATTTTGCTTGATATGGGGCATCTGGTTTCTTATGAGATGGCAAGTGGGCGCAAGGTTTTAGATGCGATTGATGAATTACCATGCGAGCGTGTTGTTGAGGTTCATATCGCCGGTGGTCGTTTGAATGAAGGTGAGACGGGGCCAATATATGTTGATGCACATGAATGCGCTATTGTTGAGCAAACATGGCAGATGTTTGAAGCAATGTTGCCCTTGTTGCCAAATGTTAAAGCCGTCTGTTATGAATGCGAAGGTGTAAATGAAAGTAGTGTGTTATCAACGCTCAAACGACTACGGAAGATTGTACGAGGTAAGAGTATTTGCAAATCGCTAGTAGCAACTCTGGACAAAGTTAAATGAGCTTTGTCGCATGAGTTTTCAGGAACAGGAGCGGGCGTTATTCGATTTATTGTTTGATAGTGCAGTGCGCGAGAATTTTTGTAAAGATTCACTTGCTGCGCTTTATCAATATGATCTAAATGAGGATGAACGCAATGATTTTGCAGAAATTCGTACAGATGCACTTGAGCTAGATGCAAAAATTAGAATTGATCTTTTATTGTCTCATTTTTGTCGTGCATTTCCGGTTAGTTTTAGCATCGTATCTTCGTATGAAGGCGGTCTTTATGTATTGAAAAATATTATTGATGTAGAAACAATGAGAACTGTTACAGTGGATCGTTCGACTCACTATGGCAGGCGATTAGGTGAATGTTTAAATGCGCTTTTATTTGATTCAGCGGATGAACAAGCCAAAGTTTCAGCAATACTTGAAGCAGAATTGGGTATGGTCTGGATCAGTGCATCTTTAAAACGAGAGGTTCTGGATAATGGTGAGCTATATATCAAATCGCCACAGCTGGAGCAGGACTGGTCAAACAAGAATATTAAATTGGCATCCTATGTTTGTGCCGCAATTATTCCTGGCTCATATGAAGAATTAAAGCGCTTATTTTGTCCTGAATCAGATTGCGATCTTTGGCGAAGTTTGAGTAAGAAGCCGTTTGCGGCTTCGCGGCGAAGTAAGATATTAGAGAATGATGATCCGAAATTATTCGTAGCTCGTGCTTATGTGAGCCATATGTCGCGTTGCGAGCCAACGATTGAGCAGAAGACTGCTGAACTTAGTGAAGGTTTTGCCTCA
>CAYTIZ010000231.1:0-4316 GCA_964437885.1 uncultured Enterobacteriaceae bacterium | reverse complement strand
CTCCTCACCTACATCCATGTAGGCGACGCAGAAACAGGATATTTTAATCGCAAGATGTCGATTCACGACTTAATCAGAGATTCCTTAAATAAATGATGCCAGAATAATTAATACATTCCGGCACATGGAATCTGTCGAACTTAGGATTGCTCTCGGCCTATGTTCCAGACTCGGCTCTAACACCTGCATCCATGCAAGCGTACTGCGGGAAAGCCGAACTTAGCCTGATTCTTTTCGATCATTCTCGTTAAATAGCACACTATTCGTCTCAAATGCTCAAAGAACCTGACTCAAGTCGGACTTTCCCTCGCTACGATCACCTAAGTCAGACAAACTCCTAATTTTAAAAAAACTCCTTACTTGTTCTGAGAGAAGTAAGCCATGGTTCATCTATAGGTGCCATTGCTTTCTTAGGTTTCAAACAAAGACCCATCGCTAAGCTATAAGCAAGAATAGAGTTATTCAACCGGTTCTTCCATACAAATTGAATTGCCTGAAATGCACGATGCTTCATATTATCTGCAACATGCGCACTATCAATTAACTCCAGAACATCCTGAAGCACAACACCACGACTATAATTATCCGCTGCCTGATATGCATCTTTGGCGAATAACTTACAGGAATGAATCATGTAGTTACGGCTAGTATAATCAGTGTTCTGCCCCATAACGGGCTGGACTATGAATAATAAGCCTACTATTAAATTAGCAATTAATTTTATGTGTTTCATTTTACTATCTCATTATTTATGAGCCTCCAGTTTTGTTTTGTTTAGGTTAAAAATTTATGAACAACGTCTTTCTCACATATCTATCGGCTTTGGCATCCTGCGTCGCTCTACCGCCTACATCCTTGTAGGCGTCCTTGGGCATAAAAAAAGGCCGCGGGTTTATCACCTGCGGCCTTTTCGGGATTACTGCTTAAAATCTTTAAATTATCAGATCATTAAAATCCACTGACGCACAGGTGCGCATAGCCACCGCACAGATAGGTGCGATGCCAAATAAATACCTGTTTTGTCATGTATGTTTTCATGGTGGCGCGATATTCTGCCTCTTTTTAATTGATGTCAAGCATTTAGACTTGGTAATACGCCTTAAATACACTAGGTTTCACGTTACTTTGAACACTTTAGTGTAGAAACTCAGTCTAAAGTTTCATTTAACTTTAGAGAGTGGCTCTACATTTTTTTTGCATACTCTTCTTTTCTTCCATATTGCTGCCAAAGCTCTTTTGCTAGTAGTCGCGCTTGTTTGAGATCTTCGGGGTTTAGATGTGAACCAATTTCTTCACGAAAACGTTCTGCCGGTTTGTAACCTGCAACCGCAACAATACCCACCCAGGCATAAGCTTTAATATAATCTTGTTCAGTTTGTTCGCCTGAATAATACATTGCCCCTAATTTATACTGAGCCATAATATGTTTATCTTTTGCGGCACTAACAAACCACTCTAATGCTTCGGCGTCACCTTTTGGAACACCACTGTTTTTTTGATAAAGATTAATCAAGTTACTTTGCGATGCGATGTATCCCTTATCTGCCGCTTTACGATACCAATCAATTGCAACGGTAGCGTCTTTATCTACGCCACGACCATTTTCATACATCACACCAAGATCATGTTCCGCACTAACCCACTCCTTTTCTGCTGCTTTACGATACCATTTAACGGCTTCCTTATAATCCTGTTTTACGCCTATTCCATCATGAAACATATATCCAATATTAGCTTCAGCCTCTGAGTTTCCTTGTACTGCCGCTTTGCGAGCCCACTTCATCGCTTTCCAATAATCTCTTTTTACTCCTAAACCTTGTATATAAAGCTGAGCTAGTCTGATTTGAGATTCAGCAACTCCTTTTTCTGCTGCTTTGCGATACCATTTTTCTGCCTCAGGATAATTTTGTTCTACGCCTAACGCTCTTTCGTACATTAAACCAAAAATATTTTGAGCGTTAATATTTCCAGAATTGGCTAAAGAGGAAATCTTCTTGAAAGCTGCTTCGTAGTCACGTGCCTGATAAGCATCAAAAGCAATGTCATACTCTGATTTTCCGCAAGCTGTAAGTACAATAGAAAAAATTATTAAGAGTAAATATCTCATTTAAATTAAGAATATAAATAGTTATATAGAGGCAGACACTAAAGTTGTTTTAAAAATCCCATTCCATCATTGATCTTGCTTCTTTTGAATCAGGATATTTATTTCGTAGTAATAAAGCGTAACTGGAAACATCATCTTTATATCCTAGTTCATTACATATACGAATACCCAACCAAAGGCTTTTAGGGGTTTGATTTGCATTACCTTTATATCGATCAAAATACTGATGCGCCAACTCATATTCACTTTTATTATAAGAAACATCCGCCATTTGGATTAAAGCATGAGTAAAACTGGGGTTTTTACTTAACGCTTGCTTGAAATAATTTTCCCCGGTATCCGGTTTACTATTAAATAAACAGATACCCGCATTTGTTAATGCAATTTCAGGCGTATCATAAAAAGGGTTGTTTGCTGCAGTTAAAAATACAGTTTCTGCTTCATCAAGACGATCATTATTGCAAAGAAATAATCCATAGTTGTTATACGTTGAAGAATCAGAAGGATCAAGTTTTATTGATTTTTTAAAATAAGCTTCTGCTTTTACCGGATAGCCTAATCGTTGATGCAGCAAGCCAAGAACATTATAGGAGGGAGCAAAATCAGGCTTTGCCAAAATCGAACGATTCAGTTTTTCCAAGGCACTTTCATATGCGCCTTGCCGCATATATTCTATGCCAAGGTTCATATTAGTAATTGCAACATTAAATGCTTGGTCTTTGTGACTGGTTTGTGGATTATTCAGCTCTCTTTCAGCTGCGTTATATGCGGCATTATTTACAGTAGTACCCACAGCACTTACTAGTGCTAAAGGTCCGCAAGCAGGCAATGTCAAACAAACTGACAATACCATTAAAAGTCTAAAATAGAGCATGCTTTATTATAAAACTATTTACTACAATAGTAGCAATATATATCTATGGAACCTCTGAATAAGTCTTTGCAATTAAATTGGGATTCAAAATCATCAAGGTCAAGGCGCGGAACGCGCGTAATAGCAAGGCTATTGCCTACAGGACGTAGGTAAGGAGCGTGAGCACAAGCACATGGATGTGCGCAGGTAGAGTAGCGCCGGGACATCTACACGGGATGTAGTTGGTAGAGTAATGCACGACTAAATGGATTTAGGAGGTAGTGCGAAGCATAGTCACAGGGATGTGACGTAGTAGAGCAATGCAGGAGCAATTGCCGAGGAAGCTAGAGCCGAGGAGCAATTACCGAGCAGCAACCGAGAGTCGAGTCGGGAATTTAGACCGAGAACGACTCAGGAGACAAAGTTGAGACGACGTAGAAACAGGATGTTTTAATCGCAAGATGTCGATTCATGACTTAATAAGAGGTTCCTTATTTATCAGCATTGGATTATTGCAGATTATTCTCAAGAGCAGCGATTCGTTCTTCTAATGGGGGATGACTCATGAATAAACGTTTGAAACCACTTGGGCTTCCACCAGAGATTCCAAACGCAGCCATTTCGTCTGGTAAGGGTTGTGGGTTACTGCCTTGTAAGCGACGTAAGGCGGCAATCATTTTTTCTCGTCCTGCTAAATAAGCGCCACCGGCATCGGCTTTGAATTCACGTCGACGGGAGAACCACATGACGATCGTGCTAGCTAATACAGATAAGATCATTTGTACGAAAATAACACCAATCCAGTAACCGGGTCCGTGTCCACGTTGTATCTTGAAGATGACGCGATCGATTAAATGCCCAATAATGCGAGAAAAGAAAATAACAAAGGTATTTACCACACCTTGTATCAAAGTCAGTGTCACCATATCGCCATTAGCAACATGACTGATTTCATGGCCTAAAACAGCTTCGACTTCGCTTTGCGTCATATTTTGTAAAAGACCTGTACTAACAGCTACGAGAGCAGCATTTTTATTCATGCCCGTGGCAAAGGCATTCGGTTGCGGCGAGTTAAATATACCAACTTCGGGCATGCCAATCCCGGCTTCTCTTGCTTGCATCTCGACAGTTGATAGCAGCCATTCTTCTTGTTGGGTCTTTGGTGTCTCAATTAATTGAACACCCATAGATCTTTTTGCCATCCATTTAGATATCGCGAGCGAGATCAGTGAACCACCCATACCAAAAACGCCTGAGAATATTATCAAGCTAGTTAAATTAAGGCCGCCACCTTGTTGTTCCAGCATGCTGTCGACACCAAGCAAACGCATACTGACACTCAAGACAAGCATGATT